>JAZNOK010000174.1:0-15469 GCA_045580775.1 Eubacteriales bacterium | reverse complement strand
CAGATGAGGATGACATCAAGTTTATGACCCTCCTGTTGGAAAAACTGGAAGAGGATGACGACGTCACCAATGTATTCCACAACTGGGAAAATCAGGAGTAATTTTGTTCAATAACATAAAATTCAAAGAGCCGAGAACGCTAAGTGCATTCTCGGCTCTTTGAATTTCAGTCAACTATAACACTAATACCATCCGGAATAACAGTAATACCGTCTGCGTCTGGTTTGATCTTGTAAGCTCGTGATAACGCTGTATCAATATCGGGACACCATACCATCCCCATAGTTTCAATAATATCTTTTGAACACTCGTCGCTAACCATAATAACAGTAGCTTTGAGCATTATTCTCGATAATATCTGTGCCATCCATTGATCCCCTTTTGTCTGTTCGGGGGGTGTATTGACGATTATATCCATGATAGCTTGAGGGCTCTTACCGTCAGAGAACCAACGCACCAGCTCTTCCCCGCCGCTTCCGTCATTGCACTTTGATACGCAGATGATCACCCCGCCCTGAGTTACAGAAGCTTCGGCTGCTGTCATGGATTTTATAGATTGATAAACATTTTGATCCAGAGGATATCCGCCGTTTGAAGTAAGAACAATATCACTCTCAACGCTCTCTACTCTGCACTGCTCCATAACAAAGTTACAACCGGCCTCATGTGCTTTTACTGTATCTCCTGCAAAGGTCTTGACGATCTTTTTATCAGCGTCGATAACTACATTAACAATGTACTCCAGTCTGCACATCTTTGCAGCGGCAACCATATCCTCGTGCAGAGGATTATTCTTTAGATTTCCGGTACGGGAGTAAGGGGATCCAACAAGCTTCCCGCAATGATTTGACATAACGCTCTTGGCACTTGCTACGCCCGGCAAAATACTCTTTCTGCCGCCGGAAAAACCGGCAAAAAAGTGTGGCTCTATAAACCCCTCGGCAATTACCATATCGGCATCAGCAACAACTTTATTGACAGAAAGCTTGCATCCGCTCGGCAAAACACCGATATATTTCATCTGATCAGAGTCCTGAGCATCGTGGATAACTATATTCTCATTCTCTACTATCTGCTCACCAAACTTATAAATCAGCTCTTGTCTGGATGTCTGCCTATGTACTCCTGTAGCAATAACTATAGTAACATCAGCATCCGGAGCTCCTTTGCGAATATGCTCGAGAATAACCGGCATTGATATACGAGAAGGAACCGGTCTTGTATGATCGCTTGTTATGACTGCGATATTCTTCTTCCCTTTCACTGCATCAGACAGAGTATCAGCGCCGATCGGGTTATCCATAGCGTCGATCACACACTCTCTCTGATCGCAGATGCTCTTCATCTCGTGGAGTTTGCTGACTAATACCGCTCTCAATCCGGAATCATCAAAATTATGCTCTATATGACCTTTACCGTAAGGAATAGATATCACCATACTATAAGAACCTCCCGTCCGCATTATTATATTCTAAATATATCACATCATTTTCGTTTCGTCAATATAGGATTAATTTCAGACCGTAGATTAAAACCCGAAAAAACATTGACTTAAAAATGTTTACGAGTATAATATTACATGTTAAATAAAATATTGAGCGAGGTATAAAAGTATGAAATACTATCCTATAACTGTTGCAGGAATTAAGAGGATGCTGCCTATATGTCCTTTAAACAGCGATCTGCAGATAGCCGGATTTGTTATTGTGGGAGACCCGGAGCTATCAGAGAGCTGTGCAAAAGAATTATTAAAATCAGTACCCGAGTTTGACTATATACTCACAGCAGAAGCTAAAGGCATACCTCTCGCACATGATATGACACGCCTGAGCGGAAAGAGCAAATATATATGTGCAAGAAAAAAACCTAAGCTATACATGAGCGGTGTATTTGAAGTAACCGTACAGTCGATAACAACAGAGGGAGAACAAAAATTGTATCTTGACACATCAGAGGCTGAGCTCATGAAAGGAAAACGCGTACTCATTGTAGATGACGTAATATCCACAGGAAAGTCTCTTGATGCTCTTATTCATCTTGCAAATACTGCAAAAGCAGATATTGTCGGGATGGCAGCAATTCTCGCCGAGGGAGATGCGGCAAACAGAAATGATATAATTTTTTTAGAAAAACTGCCGTTATTCGACCGTGAAGGAAAAGAAATATAGAAATGAAGAAAAATACAAAAGACCTTACTACAGGAAATATTACAACAAAGCTCCTCTCTTTCACGATTCCCCTCTTGATCAGTGTATTTTGTCAGCAATTCTATAATCTTGCAGATAGCATGATAGCCGGAAAATATCTAGGTGAATTATCTTTTGCCGCTGTATCAAACTCATACGAAGTAACTCTGATTTTTATGGCGGTTTCTGTTGGCTCGAACATCGGCTGTTCTGTAATAATATCTCAATTATACGGAGCAAAGAAGTATTCTGAGATGAAATGCGGCATTTCAACGACTTTCATTTGTACTGCTGTGCTTTCTGTTCTTTTAACAATAATCGGAATTATCACTTTACCATTGGTACTTAATTGCATCAACACACCGATATCCATTTTTGATGAATCTGTACAATACCTGACAATATACATCTTGGGTTTTACATTTATGTACCTTTACAATATTGCTAACGGTGCTTTCTCATCCATGGGGGATTCGCTCACACCTTTGATATTCCTGGTTTTTTCTTCGGTTCTAAACATTTTCTTAGACATAAAAATGGTCAGCATGGGAATACAGGGGATTGCCCTGGCTACTTTAATATCTCAAGCTGTTGCATGCGTTCTTTCAGTAATCGTTTTAGTATTCAAACTCAGAGGGATAAAAGATCGTGCTGAACATTTTTTCTCCATCTATATACTCAAAAAGATCGCCTCTATTGCAGTCCCCAGTATTTTTCAGCAGGGAGTTATATCTATCGGAAATATTATCCTTCAAGGCATAATAAACGGTTACGGTACTGCGGTTATTGCAGGTTACGGTGCGGCAGTTAAACTTAATAACTTTACAGTCAACACGATGACAACCCTTGGAAACGGAATATCTGCGTTCACTGCTCAAAACATAGGTGCAGCTAAATTCGAACGTGTAAACCGCGGTTTTAAAGTAGGATGTGTTATAGCTTTGGTTATATGCACCTTGTTTTTCGTTCCATACTTCTTTTTTTCTGAAAAACTCATATCATTTTTTATCGAAGCACCTACTCAGACAGCAATAAGAACCGGAAAAGAGTACCTATGTATTCTTTCACCGTTCTACATAACAGTAGCTTTAAAACTCGTTTCTGACGGTGTTTTGCGTGGCGGCGGTGCTATGAAATGCTTTTTAACAGCTACATTCACAGACTTGGTACTCAGAGTCGTATTAGCATACGTACTATCTTACATATTAGGGTCGGTCGGAATTTGGATGGCGTGGCCTATCGGATGGATAGTCGGTATGAGTATGTCCCTACACGGTTACCGCACAGAAAAATGGAAGAAGAATATTATATAACATTTCCCAGAAAAAAAACATTAACTAAAAACTTTATTCATAAATGTCTGATATAATACCATTATGGAGTATTTATAGATTTCAGATCAGATTGGATTTTGAGATGACTCAATTTAAAAAGCAACTGGAAAATTTTTGGTACCATTACAAATGGACAGTGGTGATTTCACTTATATCGGTTATTTCACTTTTAGTATGTATGGTACAGTGCACAGGAAAGGATGAATACGACATGTACGCTCTATATGCCGGACCTTTCTACTTTGGCGGTGACCAATCTGCACAATTACGCGATGCGGTAAATGACTACATGGACGGAGAGCATCAAGAAGTATGTGTAAATAGCTTTGTATATGTCTCTGAGCAAAAAAAACAAGAATACAAAGAAGGAGATGCCTATATAAACGATGGGATAAATCTCCAACAGACCTCTGACTTCTTCGATTTTTTGTATACTTCGTCATTCAATATGCTCATTCTCGACAGCGAACTTTACTCTCTAATAAACAAAGAGGATCTGCTGACACCTATCTCTGATATAAGCATGCAATCCTCTGCCCTTTCTTCAGACGGCTACTCAATCAATCTATCAGACACAGATCTAAAAGATAAGTATTCAATTTTCAAAAGTCTTCCGCAAGATACTGTTTTGTGTTTCCGTAAAAATGTATTGATGCAAAAACTATCGTCCGGAAATGACAGATCGTCGTACAATTACCAAAAAAATATCTTTAAAAAAATAATAGAAAAGTAAAAGGAATTAACTATGGGGACACTTAAATACAAACTCATGCAGTTTATGAGCGGAAGATACGGAGCGGATAAACTAAATCATTGCCTTCTGTGTTTATATCTTGCACTTTGGATACTTAATGTTTTTATATTTTCACAAATTATATCTCTTGTTCTGGATATCGCTGAGCTTTCTATAATTGTTATTGTAATATTACGAATGTTCTCCAGAAATATCTACAAAAGGAGAAAAGAAAACGAGACTTTTGTCAGGTTATTCGGAAAATACCTGCCGGATATCAATCTCTTAAGAAACCGTATCAAAGACAGACACACTCACATATACAAAAAATGTCCTGAATGCAAAGCGGTACTGCGTCTTAGAAAGATAAAAGGAGAACATACAGCTAAATGCCCAAGATGCGGCAGCAAGGTAAATGTTAAAATAAGATAAAATTTGATATAAAAAAGCGGGCAGCCTGCCCGCTTTTTTATATCATGTCGATGAATACTCTTTCGGTGTTTTGCCAGTTGCTTTCTTAAATGAAGATGAGAAATGCTGCGTCCCGCTATAACCAAGAGCCGTTGATATCTCAATGATTTTCATATTCTTATCAGACAGCATATTTTTTGCCGCTTCTATCTTCTTTTGGTTTATATATTTATAAGGGGAAATGCCGAACTTATCAGTAAACCTATGGATAATATACCCCTTCTCCAGAGAAAACTTTTCACTTAGATCATCCAAATTAACATTGGGAATAACTATACTGTCGATATAGTTCTTTATTTTCTCAGCTGTACTTAGCTTTAATGTATCCAGCAGTTTTTCTTTGCTCTTTTCGATATTATTAATCTTCAAAAATATTCCACACAGCTCCACTGCAATTTTATCAAATGTATATGCCATATTATCATTATTAACTTTTGACAAATACTTGTGTATTGAAAGCATAGAGTTCTCAGCATTAAATTTTGTAATATAAACAGATCTATCAAGGCCGATACCCTCAACAATACCGCGTACAAACGGTCCTGTGAAGTTTATCCATATCTTATCATACGGACATTTTGGATCGGAATAGTACTCTATTTTCTTTCTTGCGTTCATAAACACAGTATCCCCTGCTGATACCTCATACACTGCACCGTCAGATTCAATAAATCCTCGTCCTGATATTATGTACTCAATTACATATACTCCTCCCCAGAAAATACCCGAGCGTTCTGTTCTGAAAATCCTGTAATCAGCACAAGGAAAGGTTTCTCCTGCTAAAATTACATACAAACCATTCGGGCTGAGGGTTGGGTTTTTGGAAAAATAAACAATTTTTTGTTCACCTTCGTTATTTTCCTTGTTCAATACAATTCACCTCTTCAAAAGGATAATAACACAAAAAAAACGATTTGTAAATCCCAAATAGACAATTTTTTTAACAAAAAAACAATTATTAATTGTTTACATATCTGCTCAATAGTTGTATAATCAAATTGTAAAAGAAATTTGATCTGTTTATATCAAAAATTGGAGGTTATGTATGAAAATCAAAATCATCTCACTCTTACTGGCTGCACTAATGCTCTTACCGCTTACCGTTTCCTGCGGATCAAACAACGGCGAAAACACCACTGATGCCGGTAATACTCCTGATGCAACTACATCAGCCGAAACACAAAAATCCGTTGAAGAAACACTAAACATGGATTTTAATTATGAAGGTGAAGATTTCAACGTCCTTATAGCCTCTGTCCCCACGAGAACTCCTGACGATTTCAACTACAAAGATGATCTGGAGAATGTCATGGATGAAGCAAAATACCGTAGAAATCAAGTTATGTCGGATAGTTACGGCGTAAACATAGTGTGTAAAAAAGATCTCGGAAACGGCAATCAGGGATATGAGATAATCCAGCAAGACCATACATCAGGTCAAAATACATATCAACTGTGCATTCTCTCAGGATATGATGCAGCAGAACTTGCTCTTCAGGGATCACTTTTTGACTTCAAGAACATGCCGAACATTAACACAGACAATACTTGGTGGGATCAGGCTGCAGAACGTGATCTATCCATAGCAGGCTCACTTTTCTTCACAACCGGTGCTATTTCAACCGTAATAGATGATTACACTTACTGTGTAGTATTCAACAAAGATCTGTATAAAGCAACAATCGGAAATCAGATCAACGTTTATGATATTGTAAAAGAAGGAAAGTGGACCCTCGACAAGCTCGCAGAACTGTCCAAAGGAATTAAGAATGACGTCAACGGTGATGACATTATGGACTCACGCGACAGATACGGTCTTATGATCTGGGACAATGAAATGATCGCCTCCATCAATGCTGCCGGAGAGAAAATTGCAACGGTAAAGGATGACGGCCTGGTTGAGCTTACTGTATACAATGAAGTGGTAAATTCCGTTGTAGACAAATTTGTAACAATAGGCAACTCAGACTATTGCACAAACTTCCAGCACACATCTGGCGGTGTGCAGTTCTATGACATGTTCACGCAGAACCAGGTACTGTTTTTCATGTCTATGTTCAATGAAGTAGAGCGTTTTAGAGATATGAGGAC
This sequence comes from Eubacteriales bacterium, assembly GCA_045580775.1. GTDB lineage: Bacteria > Bacillota > Clostridia > Oscillospirales > CAG-272 > JAZMZS01. The sequence continues at coordinate 8,654 of JAZNOK010000174.1, read as the reverse complement.
GGATTACGGCATACTTCCCAATCCCAAACTCTCTGAGGAAAAAGAGTATTTTGCCCCAATCAGTCCCTGGCACAGTGCCTTCCTGTGTGTGCCGATCACTATAGAAAATGAAGATGATGTGTCAAATATAATTGAGCTCATGGGATACCACTCCGAAAAGATAATTACTCCTGCATATTACGACAAGACTCTCATCGGTAAATATACAAGAGATGACGAAAGTGTAGAAATGCTCGATCTCATCTTTAACAACCGTGTATATGATGTTGGACATCTGTACAGAATTGCAACTCTGCAAGAACACATAACAAATCTTCTTCGCAACAATCAACCCGGCGGACTTTCTACCATGTATGAAACTTATCTCAAGGTAGCAACAGCTGATATCAGCGAGCTTAACCTAAACCTCACGATACTTAAAAACAAGCAACAGTAATAAGCAGTCATGGGTATCAATATGAAACACACAAAAAAACTAATCATACTGCTCCTATGCATTTTGCTTTGTATGAGCTCTTGCGGAAATTCCACAAACGAAAATACAAATGGTACGACAGACACGTCCTCCGACACACAAACAGATACACCATCATCGCTTTGGCTTCCCTCTGAGGGAGTTGAGATCACAGACAATGTTATAAAAAACACAGACCATCAAAACCCGCATAATGTTATCTCTGCGGGTGAGCTCGGTGAAAATTTCATTCTGTTTGCTAATGTTTCTATCAATAGTAAAGGATATACGAAACTATTTATCGAATCCGAATTTGATGAAAACGGAGAGATCAAAAACGGTATTTGTGCCACTATAGACGCTCGAACTGGTGTATTTACAATACATCTATACAACAGGTATGATGCAAAAAAACAATCGAGCTGCAAGTTTGATGCAAATAATCAAACTGATTATTCTGTAAAGATCATAAGAAACGGATCCGATCTTGACTCATATCTTTACAGTGCAAGCGACGATATAAATCCTTTGTCCTATTCGAGTATTTCACTAAAAAAGCTAAAGGGATCGCAAAATGCCATCTGCATGCTTGGAGATGTAACGATTACAAATTATACGGTAAGTGAAGTTATGGAAGATAATAGTAAAAAATATCAAAACCCCATTCTTTCAATAAACAAAGACCTCGGTGACCCGACAGTCTATTATGAGGATGGAAAGTACTACATGCTGACAACAGGAAGAATGAACTGCTACGTCAGCGAGGACCTCGTAAATTTCAAGGACGTAGGAGTTGTTGCAGACACAAGCAAGCTCTACGGGCATACATATTTTGGCGGCGGTTCGATATTCAAGTATGAAGGCACATATTATCTATTCTACACTTCGTATATTCAGGGCGAACAAAAATGTATAATGTGTGTTGCAACATCCGATAAAGTTACAGGTCCATACACCCAGACAAAGCAAACAACTGTTGATGAAGAAGCATGTCCTGTGAGTTCGGCAGGAGCATTTCCCTTTGTGGCTGAGGATGGGAAAACTTACCTGTACTGGTACGAGACACTTCCCGCATACGGAAATACTGTCTTCGGAGCTGAGGCCACTTTCAAGGACGGAGTGGTAACAGTACACAAGGATACAAAAAAACAGCTTTTACATCCAACAGAAGATTGGGAAAGAAAATCAGAGAACGGTGCCAGCGGCAGAGTAACCGAACGTCCTAATGTTTATTATCACAATGGTTATTATTATCTGTTTTACGCAGGAAGCCACTGGAAAACTTCATACGGTCAAGGTTACGCAGTAAGCAAAGAACCTCTCGGAGAATACACAAAATATAAAAACAACCCCATCCTTGATTCAACCGCTTCCCTGCACGGTGTAGGATGCACGTATATCGTTCCCTCTCCTGACGGAAGTGAGCTGTTTGTAGTTTATCATGCACATCAGAGTGCTGCAAAGCTACAAAGAAATGTGTGCATCGACAGGATCATTTTCCAAGACAACGGTGATGATGCCGATATTGCCAAGATTATCGGACCCACTTCTACCCCTCAAGTTTACCCAAAATAACATAAAGGCAAAAGATCTCTCGAAAAAACGAGAGATCTTTTACCTTTATCAGAGATCAGATATCATCTTTTTTATGCACTCAAGTCCTTTATACAAATGCTCAAGTGAGTATGCATAAGAAATTCTGACAAAGCCTTCACCGCATTTTCCAAAGGCAGACCCGGGAACCACTGCACAATTGTATTCAAACAGAAGTTTCTCTGCAAAATCTTCACTTGAAAGACCGAACTTACTTATATTAGGAAATACATAAAATGCACCTTTTGGCTCATAGCAGGTGATATTCATTTTTGCAAATTCAGAGACAAGGATCTTTCTTCTTCTGTCGTACTCGGCAACCATCATTTTTACATCTTCGTCACCGTTTCTAAGAGCTTCTATGCCGGCAAATTGACTCGCTGTCGGAGCACACATTATCGCATATTGATGAATTTTGAACACCGCATCAATGATCTCGGACGGAGCTGCAATATATCCGAGTCTCCATCCGGTCATAGCAAAAGCCTTAGAAAATCCTCCTACCGTCACTGTTCGCTCATAAAGATCCGAAACAGAAGCGGGCGAAACATGATTTCTTCCGTATGTAAGCTCCGCATAGATCTCGTCTGATATAAGAATAGTATTTGTATCTCTGAGAATGTCCGCAATTTCTTCCCAATCACTCCTATCCATAACAGCCCCGGTAGGATTGTTTGGATAGGTCATTATGACCGCCTTTGTTTTTTCTGTAATAGCATCTTTAAGAGCCTTTGCCGTAACCTTAAAGCCGTCTTCCTCGAGTGTTTCAATTATTTTTGCTTTTCCACCGCAAAGTTGGATCAGTGGCTCATAACATACAAAGTTCGGTTCATGAACAATAACCTCGTCCCCTTCGCCTACTATGGATCTGATCACTATGTCTATAGCCTCACTGCCGCCAACAGTAGTTATGATCTGCTTTTCATCATAACCGATATCAAATCTTCGTGAAAGATACGAAGATATCTCTCGTCTGAGCTCCGGTGTACCTGCGTTTGAAGTATAGTATGTCTTTCCCTTTTGGATACTGTCTATAGCTGCATCTCTGATATGCCACGGAGTCGGAAAGTCAGGCTGTCCTACAGTAAGAGACACGACACCCTTCATAGTCTCAAGAATATCAAAAAATTTTCTGATTCCGGAAGGTTTGAGTCCTGCAGCTCTGTCAGATATTACCTTAGAATAATCAATCATTACAGACAGTTCCCTCTTTCGTCAATTATTGCAGGACCGTATACAACGCCCTTATCCTTGTATTTACGAAGAACAAAATGTGTGGCTGTTGACAGAACACCTGAAATTGGTGCTAACTTCTGTGCTACAAACAGTGCTACTTCACGCATTGTCTTACCTTCAAGTATAACAAGCAGGTCGTATGAGCCGGACATTAAATACAAACTCTGAACCTCCGGATAATTGTAGATACGCTCAGCGACTTTATCAAAACCGCGGTCAGGCTGAGGAGTGACCTTCAGCTCGATTACGGCATTCACGTACTCTCTGGAAGTCTTGTCCCAGTCAATAAGAGCCTTATATCCGAGAATAATGCCGTTTTCTGTATACTCTTCTATGATCTTTGAAATATCGCCTTTTTCCTTGTCGAGCATGACTGCTATCTGATCATTTGTAAGTCTGGCATCCTTTTCTATCATTTCAAGAAGCTCAAGATTTATGTTATCCTTTTGCATGGTATTACTCCTTATTTATTATTTTTGCTCTGAGAATATTTTCCGATTATTTGATCATAAGAAAGTCCGTATTTATTTGCTATGTCTCTTGCGTAGCTTTTTCCATCGGGCTTCACTCTATCTATGCGGAAGCATCTCTTTCCATCCGTAATTCTTGCAACGAGAGAATCTATCTTTGTCCCTCCCAGCTCCTCACATCTCTTGTTGATGTCATCGAGCTGTGCAGAAAGCTCATGTAGATGAGTTGAAAAGATCACACGGCAGCCGATCTTGGAAAATGCCATGAGTACATCAGCAGCTATGTAGGATGCTTCGTAAGCACCGGTTGAAGAAAATGATTCGTCAAGCAAAACAAGCGAATTCTCTGTGATCTTGTCAAACATGACTCCGAGTCTGACGCATTCTTCTCCGAGTCTTCCCTTGTCAATAGTATCGTCTGCACCGATAGGAAAATGCGTATAAAGACCGTCAACAGGACTGATGACAAGTTTTTTTGCAGGAGCAAACATACCGAGCTGTACCATAGCCTGTGACAAACCTACCGCACACGTAATTACCGACTTTCCTCCTCTATTCGGACCCGTAAGAACAAATATTCTGCCTTCATCATCAAAAGAAAAATCATTTTGTACTATGCTATCAGTGATTTGAAGAGCAACCGAAGGGTTATATAATCCCTCAGCACAAAAATCTTTGTTCTCCATTTCTGTGATCTTTGGAACGCACAAAGGGCATCCCAGGTCAGTAAGTGCTCGTAAAAAGTCAGTTCCCTTGGCTAAAAACTCAAACTCGGGTTGGATACGTAGCAAAAAGTCTGTATTATCAAGAACGTATTCATGCACGATATGCTTCCATGACTTAATTGAAGATTTAAATACATCATTTATCGCAGTATTGAAAGCATACGAAAGAGCTGTTTTGGTATTTTCGTTCTGACCCTTGCCAAAAGGGACGAGACTCGCTATACATGTATACTGATCATCCTTAAAATTCAATCTAAGTATCTTTTCGAGTAATTCCCCGCTCTTGAACGGCTCTGAATTTATCGAAAGTACACCTGCATTGGACGGTCTGAGCTGAGCATCAAGATTGACACCGACAGTTATACTGCGTATCTCTCTGACTCTTTGGGTAAGCTCTCCGAGCTTTTTGTTGAGATTTTTGTAATAATCGCTCTCAGCAAGCTCCTTCATCCTCTCTGCTAAAGTAATAAAAGCTCTGCTGCGAAGGCCCTCACGAATTTCTCTGAGACCGCCGTTGAGTCTGTCTACACAGCTGATATACAGCTCAATTTCTGTAATACTGAGAAGATATGATTCGGTAGTTTCTGAAGCCTCGCTATCAAGACGCCTAAGTTCAGTAATATCATTGAGTACTGGCACGACCGACATTAAAACATCTTTCAGAGTGGGATTATCAAGCATATCTCTGAAAGCCTCGAGTCTATACTCCATCACTTCCTTGTCAGATGTGAAGAAATCAGATATATCACGGCTTTTGAGATCAAGCATATACAAAAGTCCAAGTTCCTCACAGGTACGTTTTGTTATGACAGGACCGAAATTATCATCATAAGACAATTTTTGTTTTTCCATCGAAGGGAAAATAAGACTAAAGTTAAAATCCATAACTGCCTCTTCGTTACTATTTTCATTTGTTTAATTATACATCATAATCTCAAACAAAACAATAGATATTGATTTTTTTTTACATATACATTATAAAAAAAATGATTTTCTTTTTTTGTATTGAAAAATCAAATAATATGGTGTATAATACTCTAATAGTACATAATTACTAAATACTGAAGAAAGGATGCAATGTATAATGCTTCGCTCGATTAGAAACTTTATTATAACATTACTGGTATCGGGAGCTATTTTCGGTTTTTCTGCTTACTTTGCAAGTAACATACTCATTGAGTGTATGGGACCGATGTTTGGTATAACAGCCGACAATACAGCAAGTGATAAAGATCATAACAACGGACAATCAGATAATTCTGAAGAAAGCACTACGATTTCTGACGAGAGCTCCTTTTCGATGTTGCTTATAAACACAAATTACAAACCTTCCAAAGCATCCGAATATAATTCCTACGATGTTGCAAGATACCCTGAAAACGAAAATAACGGTAATGTATCTGTTGATACCTTCAATACAAAGACAATTGACGCAACCGATTTTATTATTATCCGGGGAGACGCTAAGAAAAAAGAATTCACATATACATATCTTCCCACTTCACTTGTAGTAACGGTCAAAGGAAAAGAACTCTCTCTAAACGATGTATACAGAGACCTGGGAATTACATATCTGATCAAAAAAATATCTGCAATTACAGGTTTTGACATTGATTTTTACTCTGTATATGACGTTGAAGACGTTTCATATATAGTAGAATATATAAGCGGTGTTACATACACGGTTCCCCTGGACATAAAAACTGACAGCACCGTAACCATTCCCAAAGGGTCAAGAGAGCTGACAGGTACCGAAGCTCAAATACTGCTCGAGTATGACGGTTATTCCGGCACATCACAAAGAAGCCAAACGATCATATCTCTTATCAAAAAAATAATGGGAAAGATCACAAATAAAATATACAAAGTAGATGTTATCGCACTTCACCGATCTTCTTCAAACAAGGTAGATACCACGGTCGGAGTCACTGATATAAATCAGATCAGCAATCTTTTATACTCATACACAACAGCAAATATTCACGAGGTATCTTATCCGGGCAAATATAAAAAGCTTGAAAGCGGAACCGTTTTCATACCAAACATCTCGTCTGCAATAAATAAATTTGCAAAATACAGATGATAATTCGGCACACAAATAGTCTGCAATCATAAGTCCGTCTATCCGGATTTTTTTCAGAGAGTGTTACGCGGCGGACAGAGTCACACTAATTAAAAAAGTAAATACATTAAGAATACAGGAGCTAGAAATGAACAACAAAGAAAAAACAATGGACAAAATCACAGGTTTATGTAAGAACAGAGGTTTTATTTTCCCCGGTTCTGAGATCTACGGTGGACTTGCAAACTCTTGGGATTACGGTCCTCTCGGAGTTGAATTTAAAAATAACGTAAAGCGTGCTTGGTGGAAAAAGTTCGTACAGGAATGCAAATATAATGTAGGACTTGACAGTGCTATTATAATGAACCCTCAGGCATGGGTAGCTTCAGGACACGTAGGCGGTTTTTCCGATCCTCTGATGGACTGTAAAGTGTGCAAGACTCGCCACAGAGCCGACAAGCTCATAGAAGATTTTGCACAGGAAAACAACCTCGATGTTAATCCAGCAGGATGGACAAACGAGGAAATGGCTTCTTACATAAAAGAAAACAAGATATCCTGCCCCGATTGCGGATCAGGTGACTTTACAGACATAAGAAAATTCAATCTTATGTTCAAAACATATCAGGGTGTTACCGAGGATTCTACAAGCGAACTTTATCTGCGTCCCGAAACAGCTCAGGGCATTTTTGTCAACTTCAAGAGTGTTCAGAGAACAACCAGAAAGAAGCTTCCTTTCGGTGTTTGTCAGATAGGAAAATCATTCAGAAACGAAATCACACCCGGAAACTTCACCTTTAGAACAAGAGAATTTGAGCAGATGGAACTTGAGTTCTTCTGCAAGCCCGATACCGATCTCGAGTGGTTCCACTTCTGGAAGGACTACTGCGAGCAGTTCCTCTACTCTCTGGGTATGAAGAAAGAAAACCTTAGACTACGAGACCACTCACCGGAGGAACTATCCTTCTATTCAAAGGCTACGACCGACTTTGAGTATCTCTTCCCGTTCGGTTGGGGTGAACTTTGGGGTATTGCGGACAGAACAAATTACGACCTGACTCAGCATGCTAACCACAGCGGAGAGTCTATGGAATACTTTGATCCGGATACAAATGAAAAGTATATTCCTTATGTTGTTGAACCGTCTCTCGGTGCCGACAGAGTTGCACTAGCACTTCTCTGCGAAGCATACGATGAGGAACAAGTAGGCGAAGGAGACACAAGAGTCGTTCTCAGACTCCACGGCACTCTCGCTCCTTTCAAAGCTGCAGTACTTCCCTTGTCAAAGAAGCTTTCTGACAAAGCAACAGAATTATATGATGAGCTTTCCAAGAAATTCAACATTGACTTTGACGAGGCGGGCTCAATAGGAAAGAGATACCGCAGACAGGATGAGATCGGTACTCCTATCTGTATTACTTACGACTTTGATTCTGTTGAAGACGGATGCGTTACCGTTCGTGACAGAGATACTATGCAGCAGCAGAGGATCAAGATCGAGGATGTAGCTGAATATATCGAAAAATGCATTGAATATTAATAACGGTATTTAATATCGCTTTGAAACAGCACTCATTTTTGAGTGCTGTTTTCTATTATTGGTGCATATATATAATAAGCAATAATTCGATTTTTTAGGAGTACGAAAATATGTTGGTAACCGCAGAATACAACAGATCTCACGCCCTGGAGTACGCAAAAACTTGGGCATTAAGCAGAAATCCTCTATTTCTCGACTATGAAGGTCTTGGAGGAGATTGCACATCTTTTGTAAGCCAAGTGCTATATGCAGGATCCTGCAGAATGAATTTTACACCTGTGACCGGATGGTATTTTGTGAGTGACAGAGACAGAAGTGCCTCCTGGACGGGAGTTGAATATTTATATAATTTTCTAACAACAAATACGGGAATAGGACCTTTTGGAAGAGTTGTTACAGCAGAAGAAGCTATAGAGGGGGACGTTATACAGCTTTCTGATGACAATGGAGATTTCTATCATTCACTGATTATAGTTGGAATAAAAGACGGTGAATTTACTGTTGCTGCTCATAGCGAAGATTCTTACGACAGGTCATTATCCACTTATAATTACACAAGTCGGAGGCCAAGCGG
>JAZNOK010000173.1:0-13337 GCA_045580775.1 Eubacteriales bacterium | reverse complement strand
GCTCGCATGCATAAGTTCGACTTACCAAATCAAAGATTTGCAGTCTCACTTATCTAGTCGGAGATCATACTAACGAACACCCCTATAAAATTTTAAAAAGTTTTTGAAAGGGAACTCTTTTTGCAAAAGATTATTTCCGATAGTCTTCATTTCTATGTCGAGTGCGGAGCACGAGCTTGGGGCGTTGTGCTCAGCCCCCCGCCACGTCAGGAATGTAGATAGCAGGGGGTGTAGTAATAAAAATTTTTCAAAAGTTTTTGAAAGGGGGTTCGGGGGTAAACTTTTCTCAAAAAGTTTTCCCCCGCTAATACCCTCCGCCAATAAACCGCCCTTGCATGAAAAAAGCACTCTGTCGCGAGATTTCCCCCAGAGAAGTCTCAGGACAGAGTGCTTAGTATTTAAAAATTGCATTTGCGGTTTTTTGCCGCGTACTGCGGCATGGGAGAGTGCGGTTTTGTCCTTACCCGATATGTGATGGATAAGAAGGGACGGTTTAGACCATTATAGCACCGAAGGGTCTTACCTTGAGTACGTAGCAAGCACCGTCACCGAAAACAGAGTTGATGAGAGCTCTGTAATCCTCGACATACTGATTGGGAACGAACGCCTGGATAGTACCTGCAAAACCGCCGCCGTGAACGCGGAAAGCACCGTCCTTGCCCGCCATGAACTGCTCGGTTACGCACAGAGCCAGAGAAAGTCCCTGTTCAGCAACATTCTTTGTGGTGTAAACATTCTGCAGATACTTGAAAGAGGAGTTGCCGGAAGCGAATACACCTGCGAAGAACGCATCCATGTCACCCTCTTTGAGAGCCTTTGCCTGAGCGTCAACTCTCTTGTTCTCAGCGATGAAGTGGAACGCACGCATGATAGCTCTGTCGCCGCACTTTTCGCGGAGAGAAGCGATATTAGCGATCACGTCAGCCTCTGTAACATCGCGGAGCACCTCATGACCGAGCTCTGCAGCAACAGCCTTCATCTCTGCGGGAACAGAAGCATAGTCGTCATTGAGGTCGGCGTGATTGCCGCCGGTGTTGACGATACAGAGGGAGAAGCCCTTGCCTGAGAGGTCAAAAGCGATAGGATTTATGATAGGATTTTTGGGATCGGCAAAGTCGATATTTACAAAGCCGCCGACAGCACAAGCGGTCTGATCCATCAGTCCGCAGGGCTTACCGAAGTATACATTTTCGGAGAACTGAGCGATCTTTGCGATCTCGGCGTTGTCTACCTTTCCGTCATTGTAGAGGTAGTTGAGGATATCTCCGACCATAACCTCAAAAGCGGCTGAAGAGGAGAGTCCGCTTCCCTTGAAGACTTCGCTTGTGGTATAAGCATCAAAGCCTGCCACATCGTAGCCTCTGTCAGCGAATCCGCGGCACATACCTGCGACGATACCGCGTGACTTGAAGAAGTTTTCTGCCTTAGGCTCAACAGTGTCGGAAATTACAACGACATCCTCGCGGTAGCCTTCGCTCTTTATGCGGATGGTGCCGTCTGTGTTTTTGGAAACGATAGCAATGATATCGAGGTTGATAGCAGCTGCAAGAACACGGCCGTAGTTGTGGTCGGTGTGGTTACCCGAGACTTCGCTTCTGCCGGGAACGGAGAAGAGAAAAACGTCTCTGTCTGAGCCGTAGAGCTGCTCGAACTTTGCGATAGAGTCTACGTATCTGCCTTTCTGTCTTTGTGCATCATCGCCGTACAGTTCGGTGAAGCGTGCGTCAAGCTCGCCGCCCTGGATAGCGGCTGTGAGTTGCTTTGCGTTCATAGTAAGTCTCCTGTTTTATGTAAATATTAAAAATTAAAATCTGATCCGGCTCGGTCTATCAGTTCATTAAAATATAAACCTCAGTCTAAATTATTATAACTCACACAACACAAAAAATCAATAGCAAATAACATTTTTGGTATGTGAGCTGAGTTAAAAAACATTTTTGGTATGAGAGCGAAAGGCAGCGGATGCCGGGACAGAAAAAAACAACCTGATACTGATGTGTTGTTTTTGCTTTTTTGGGGTTGCATTATATACGGTATTATGTTATAATACTAATATATATGCAAAATAGGGGAAATATCGTCTTTTACCGGTCGGAGTAAAAGTCAAAAGGAGATAAAAATGTCATACAACAACGAACTGAGCGAGATATGGACTCTTGCTCTTGAGCTGATAAGACCGGCGTATTCCGAGAGCAGCTTCGGGCTATGGTTTTCGGATATAGAGCCTGTTGATATCACGGACAAGAAGTTTATACTTTCCACGCCGTCCGCGATGAAGAAGAATATAATTAGCAAAAATCACCGAGAGGTAGTCGAGAGTGCACTAACCGAGGTGATGGGTTACTACATAGAGATGGCGTTGCTTACCAGACAGGAGGCGGAGCAGTACCGCACCCACGGTCAGATACCGCAGGATCCCGAGCAGCTCAAGACCCAGCCGCTGAGTCAACTGCCCCAGTCCACGCCTGTTACCGATTACACGTTTGAGAACTTCATCGTAGGCTCATCGAACAAGTTTGCCCATGCGGCATGTCTGGCTGTTGCACGCAGTCCTGCTACCGCATACAACCCGCTCTATATATGGGGGCCGTCCGGAATAGGAAAGACGCACCTTATGTACGCTATCAAGAACGAGCTTGCAAATTCCGACCCCACGCTCAAGTGCATTTATGTCAAGGGCGAGGATTTTTTGAACGAGGTTGTTGAGGCGATCAGAATGCAGAACACCCACGCTATCAGGGAAAAGTACCGTACAGTGGATGTGCTGTTCATAGACGACATACAGTTTATCATGGGAAAGCAGGCGACACAGCTTGAATTTTTCCACACGTTTGACTCGCTTTACGTGGAGTCGAAGCAGATCATCATCACCTCAGACAAACCGCCAAAGGAAATGAAGATCCTCGAGGAGCGGCTTATCGGCAGGTTTGAGTCGGGACTGATAGCCGATATCCAGTCGCCTGACATTGAGCTGAGAATGGCGATAATCAAGAACAAAGCCCAAAAGATGAACCTCAGCATACCCAACGACGTTGTGACGTATCTGGCAGACAGACTCAAAAACAACGTCAGACAGATAGAAGGATCACTCAAGAAACTCGGGGCACTTTCACTTCTGTCAGGCACGCCCATCACCCTTGAGATAGCGAAAGGAGCGGTAGCCGATATAGTGACGGACAGAGAACCGTCCAATGTGACCGTAGACAAGATATTCTCAGCCGTCTCTGTCAAGTACGGAGTGTCTGCCGAGGAGATAAAGTCAAAAAAGCAGACTGCCGCGATCGTCGGAGCACGCCATGTTTGCGTGTATTTGATAAGGACGCTGACAGATCTGACACTTGTGCAGATAGGAGATCTGTTTTCCAGAGATCACACTACTGCAATGTCGAGCTTCCGAAAGGTGGACAAGCGTATATCCACCGACACTTCCTTTGAGGCGGAGATAAACGAGCTTATCTCAGACGTAAAGGAGACATAAAAAGGCGGCAGAGCGTCAGCTGATGCCCCGATCATTCTACACACAGGAGAATAACGATGAAAATTATATTTGACAAAAGTGAGCTTCTCGCTCATCTTTCCCCGGCTATGGGCTGTATTTCTACCAAGAGCACGTTTACATCTATAGAGGGCGTTTACATTGAGGGCAGAGAGGACAACCGTTGTGTTCTTTGCACCTATGATATGGAGAAGGGAATGCGTACCGAGTTTGACTGTCAGGTCGAGGAGCCGGGCAGTTATATCGTGGGAGCACAGGACTTTTTCCAGTATGTAAAGATCCTGCCCTCGGGCGAGATCACACTCGAGGTGTCGGAAAAACTCACGGCAAAGGTCTCCTCGGGAAAGATCTGCTATATGATGCATGCATTGGCAGGCAGAGAATTTCCTGCCTTCCCCGAGCTGTTTTCAAAGACGGGTTTTCTGCTTGAAATGCAGAAGATCAAGCAGCTGATCAACCATACTCTGCATTCTATCGCAACGGTAGACGCAAATCACCCCGAGCTGTGCGGAGGATATATGAACATCCGCGGCGAGGACATCACGATGGTCTCCTGCGACTCGTTTACTTTGTCAAAGTGCGATATGCATGTCAAAGAACTCGGAGCGGCACCGGACGGAGGGGAGATATCCATCATCATCCCCGGAAAGAGCCTGATCGAGCTGAACAAGCTCGTAGAGGACACCGACGAGCTTGTGAAGATCAAACCCGCCCGCCGTCATATCGTGTTTGAGATAGGGGACCTGATATTCTTTACACGCTTGATCGACACAAAGTATATAGACTACAACAGAATTATCCAGAGCAACCTTCCGATAGAGGTGACGGTGGACAGAGCGGAGCTGATGACATCGCTTGACCGTGCGTCGCTTATCTCGGAGAAAAAGAGCATAGGCTCTTCCCGCTCTTATGTCAAGCTCTCGTTTAAGGAAAACCTGCTCAAGATCTCGTCAAACTCGCTTACAGGGCAGATATATGATGAGATAGAATGCGAGCACACAGGCGAGGATATAGAGATCGGGTTTACCTGCCGTTATCTGATCGAGGCACTTCGTGCACTTGACGGCGAGAGGGTGAAGATGTATCTGAAGGCACCGAGGATCTGTATGATCATGAAGCCTGCAGAGGAGCTTGAGGGCAGGGAGCTTTTGCAGATGATACTGCCTGTCAAGATGGCGGACTAAAGATCACCGAGCTGTAAACTATGTGAAGCAGGTACACCGCATGAAAGTAGAAACGATCACTCTTCACAATTACAGAAACATCAAGCACGCACAGCTGCGTTTCTTTGACGGAGTCAACATAATCTGCGGAGACAACGCAAGAGGCAAGACAAACGTGCTTGAGGGGATATATTCCTTTGCCAGAGGGAAGTCCTTTCGTGCGTCGAGCGAGCGTGAGCTTGTGCGGTTTGGCACGCAGGGGTATCATACCGAGCTTGTGTACTCGGACAGATACCGTTTGAACTCCCTGACTCTCGGCTACGCAGACAAAAAACGCCAAAAAAAGATCAACGGCGTAGTGTGCGACAGGATCTCGGACATGATAGGTCGGTTTTGTGCCGTGCTGTTCTGTCCGCAGCATTTGGAAATAGTCAAGGGAGGCCCCGGGCAGCGGCGTGAGTTTCTCAACATCGCCATATCACAGCTTGACCCCAGATATATCGGGGAGATGGCAAGGTACAAGGCGGTGCTCGAGGAGCGTAATGCCCTTCTCAGACGCCTGTCATTTGGCGAGGACGAGACGGCACGGAGAATGCTGATGGCACAGCTGGATATCTTTTCGGAGCAGCTTGCCTGTTCGGCGGCTTATATATGCATGGTGCGTGAAAGCTACGTGAGAAGGCTCTCGCCTTATGCCGAGTATTTTCTCGGCGAGATGAGCCGTTCGGGAGAAAAGCTGCGGCTGGAATATGAATGCGACATTGACCTTGCTCTCCGATCGAGTGAGGCTGAGTGTGCCGCACAATACAGAAAAAAGCTCACAGAGAATATCGAACGTGAGATAGCAGCGGCGGCGACCGTGTATGGGATCCACCGTGACGACATGAGGATAAGTATCAACCGCACAGACGCACGGCAGTATGCGTCTCAGGGTCAGCAGAGATCGGTAGCGTTGGCTCTGAAAATGGCAGAAGGAGAACTCGCGAGAGAGCAGCTGGGAGAGTATCCGGTGTTTCTCTTTGATGATGTTATGAGTGAGCTTGATGACAATCGGCGTGGGTATCTTTTGTCGAGGACCGAGGGAAAACAGGTCATAATGACCGGATGCGAGATGAACGATTTTGCAGCTGCTGTCATGCCCTCGAGGATATTTCGGGCAATGGGCCCCGGGGAATATGCCTTCAGACTGAAGTGAGGAGAGGAAAGTATGTATCTGCACGCGGGCAGAAACCGAGTAATAAGAACAAAAACCGTAATAGGGATATTTGACTGCGACCGTGCAACGACAAGCGGCATAACGCGGGATTATCTGCGGCGTGTGGAGCGTGACGGACTTACCGAGAGTGCAAGCTACGAAGTACCAAAGTCCTTCATCCTCTACGATGATGACAAGATGCCGGGAGTGCAGAAGGTGTGCTTTTCTCAGATATCCACATCGGCACTTACGAAGAGAGCAAAATAACATAGGCAGGAGCCTTTTTTGATAAAACCTCAACAAACTATACACAGGAGAAAAAAATGGCACAGACACAGACAAACGAACACATTGAGTACTCGGAAAATCAAATTCAGGTACTCGAGGGACTGGAGGCTGTCAGAAAGCGTCCGGGAATGTACATCGGAACTACCTCTGAGGGAGGACTGCACCATCTTGTATACGAGATAGTGGACAACTCCATCGACGAGGCACTTGCCGGGGAGTGTGACGAGATCACCGTAACCATATATGACGACGGTTCGGTATCGGTACAGGACAACGGACGAGGCATTCCTGCGGCTATCCATCCTAAGATGGGTATCCCCACACCCGAGGTCGTGTATACGAAACTGCACGCAGGAGGAAAGTTCGGCGGAGGCGGCTACAAGATAGCCGGAGGTCTGCACGGAGTAGGAGCATCGGTCGTGAACGCACTGTCCGAGTGGGTCGAGCTTGATGACTGCTATGACGGTCAGAGATACACGGAGCGTTTTGAATGCGGCAGAGTAGCACGCCCGTTCAAGTGCGAGGGAGCGACAGACCGCAGAGGAGTGTATGTCCGTTTTAAGCCTGACCCCACGATATTTACCGATACCACCGTATTCAAGTATGATATCCTGCGAAAGAGAATGCAGGAGCAGGCATTCCTCAACGGCGGTATAAAGATCACCCTGACGGATACACGCCCCGGGCAGGAGCAGTCAGAGACGCTGTACTATGAGGGCGGTATCAGGACATTTGTTGAGTTTATCAACCGTGAAAAGAACTGTACAGTCATTCATGATGACGTCATTTATATAAAAGGGGAGCGTGAGAGCTGTCAGGCGGAGATCGCTATGCAGTACAACGACTCCTACAACCCCATCCTTATTTCTTTTGCAAACAACATGCATACGGTGGACGGAGGAACTCACGAGGTGGGATTCAGACGTGCAATGGGCAAGTCCTTTAACGAATATGCAAAGAAAAAGGGTATTTTGAAGGGAGACGACAAGTTCTCCATTGACGACGTGCTTGAGGGATTGACTGTGATCATCAGTGTAAAGCTGGAGGATGCACAGTTTGAGTCCCAGACAAAGGCAAAGCTCGGAAACAGCGAGATGAACAGCTTTGTCTATTCCATCGTGACAGAGAAGCTGGAGGAATATCTCGAAGAGAATCCCGCTACTGCGAAGATGATCATCGAGAAGTCCATGTCAGCGGCAAGGGCAAGGGAGGCAGCGAGAAAGGCACGCGAAGCATCCAGAAGAAAGAATCCGCTGGAGGGCGGAGGACTCCCCGGCAAGCTTGCCGACTGTAACGTATCCGACCCTGAGTTGTCCGAGCTGTATCTTGTCGAGGGAGACAGTGCGGGAGGCTCTGCAAAGGACGGTAGAGACAGCCGCTTCCAGGCTATACTTCCTCTGAGAGGAAAGGTGCTCAACGTAGAGAAGTCCCGCCTTGACAAGGTGTACTCGAATGTATCGCTGATTCCGATCATTCAGGCACTCGGATGCGGTATCGGAGAGGAGTTTGACCTCGGAAAGCTCCGCTATCACAAGGTCATTTTGATGGCGGATGCGGACGTTGACGGATCTCATATCAGGATACTGTTGCTGACGTTTTTGTTCAGACACATGCCTGCACTTATAGAAAACGGATATATATATCTTGCACAGCCGCCTCTGTACAAGGTCGTGAGAGGAAAGACCCAGCGGTACGCTTTCTCTGACGAGGAGAGAGACGCGATCGTTGCGGAGTTCGGCGAGGGAGCAAAGATCAATATCGAGCGTTACAAAGGTCTTGGTGAGATGGATCCGGATCAGCTGTGGGAAACGACAATGGACCCCGAGACCAGAACCCTGCTCAAGGTCGAGATGAAGGACGCTATCGAGTGCGACAGAATATTCTCCACACTGATGGGCGACGAGGTCGAACCGAGAAGGATCTTCATAGAAGAAAACGCGAAATTTGCAGAGAACCTGGATATCTGATGCCGAGCACAAAGTTGGTGCTTTTTGGCTTATCATACATCATAAAAAGATTATAAAGAGTTTTTGGGAGGGGGTCCGGCGGAGGACTGAATGAAAAAAACAGTCCTCCCCCGCCCGTACCTCTAACAAAAAGGAAATAACAATGGACAAGAAAAATCAAAGTGCAGACCTTACGTTTGCAAATCAGAAGATCGTTGGAATAAACATGGAGCAGGAGGTAAAGAAGTCCTTTATCGAATACTCCATGTCAGTCATAGTGTCCAGAGCCCTGCCTGACGTTCGTGACGGAATGAAACCCGGTCAGAGAAGAATACTCTATGCTATGTACGAGGATCATCTTACATACGACAAGCCTTTCTACAAGTCGGCAACGACGGTAGGAAACGTGCTTGGACGTTATCATCCGCACGGAGACGCGGCGGTATACGGTTCAATGGTCAGAATGGCACAGTCGTTCTCGCTTCGTTATCCGCTCATAGAGGGCCACGGAAACTTCGGAAACGTGGACGGAGACCCGCCTGCAGCTTACCGTTATACTGAGGCAAGACTGGCAAAGATATCGAATGAGATGATGGCGGATATAGACAAGGATGTTGTTGACTTCATTCCGAACTTTGACAACAAGCGTGTTGAGCCTACGGTGCTGCCGTCACGCTTCCCGAACCTGCTGGTTAACGGTTCTGTCGGTATTGCTGTAGGTATGGCAACAAACATCCCTACCCACAACCTACGTGAGGTTATCGACGGTACGGTATTTCTCATAGATAATCCCGATGCCGAGGTCACCGAGATCATGCAGTATATCAAGGGCCCTGACTTCCCGACAAGAGCGATCATCTACGGCTCTATGGGAATATACAAGGCGTACTCAACAGGAAAGGGCAAAGTATCCGTCCGTGCACGCTGTGAGGTAGACGAGGACCATCACCGTATTACCGTAACCGAAATACCCTATATGGTCAACAAGAGTGCACTTGTGGAGAGCATAGCAAACCTCCACAAGGAAAAGAGAATAGAGGGTATCACGGCTCTGCGTGATGAGTCGGGACGTGCGGGAATGAAGATAGTGATCGAGTACCGCCGTGATGCAAACGGCCAGGTAATACTCAATCAGCTGTACAAGTACACACAGCTTCAGGATACTTGTGCCATCAATATGGTCGCACTTGTCAACGGAGAGCCGAAGGTCCTGCCGCTGAAGACCATACTTGAGGAATATATCAAGTTCCAGACGAGCGTTGTACGCCGCCGCACTGAGTTTGAGCTTAACCGTGCACTCAAGGAAATGCACATATACGAGGGCTACAAGATAGCCATCGACCATATAGACGAGGTCATCGCTTTGATCAAGGCATCTGCATCTATTCCGGATGCAAAGGCGTCATTGATGGCACGCTTCGGACTTTCCGATGCTCAGGCACAGGCGATAGTTGAGATGACTCTCGGAAAGCTCTCAGGACTCGAGAGAGAGAAGATCGAGGAGAGATTGGCAAAACTGCAGGCACTGGTCGAGGAGCTCGAGGGTATCCTTGCCGATGAGACAAAGATAAAGGGAATACTCAAGGATGAGCTTATCGCGATCAGAGACAAGTACGGAGATGACCGACGCACCGAGCTTGTAGAGGCTGAGGACGAGATCGTGCTCGAGGACCTTATCGAGCGTCACCGCTGCGTTATCACTCTCACAGGTTCCGGATATATCAAGAGACTCCCCGCTGATACCTACAACGCACAGCGTAGAGGAGGAAAGGGAATAAAGGGCATGACCACAAAGGAGGATGACTTTGTAGAGAATGTCGTCGCTTCGGGCAGCCATGACTTCCTTATGATGTTTACAAATGTAGGAAAGGTCTATACGAGAAAGGCATATCTCATTCCCGAGTCGTCCAGAACCGCCAAGGGAACGAATATTGTCAATATTCTTGAGCTTGAGCCGGGAGAAAAGATCACAGCCATCATCCCGATAGAAGCATTCAACTCGGATGAACACCTTACCATGATCACCCGTCAGGGCGTTATTAAGCGTACATCTGTCGCAGAGTATATCTACCAGAGAAAGAACGGAAAGAGAGCGATCACCCTTGACGAGGGAGATGAGCTGTTGTCTGTGCTTCGTACCGACGGTGAGCGTGATATCATCATAGCGACAAAGGACGGTCTTGCTGTTCGCTTCGGAGAGGAAGAAGTCCGCAGCATGGGACGTACTGCACGCGGAGTCCGCGGAATACGCCTGAGAGATGGTGACGAGGTGTGCGGAGTCAGCGTAGTAGAGGATGGAAAGAAGCTGCTCGTTATTACCGAGGGCGGCTACGGAAAGCTCACCGAGTTTGATGAGTTCCGCCGTATGGCACACAGAGGCGGCCACGGTGTTGCCTGCCAGAAAAACCTGGAAAAGACCGGCAGAGTGGCATCTGTTGCATCTGTGTCTGAGGACGACGATGTAATGCTCATCACCAACAACGGCATAATCATACGTGTCCATGTAGACGGAATTTCCACATATTCACGTACAGCGGCAGGCGTCCGCATAATGAGACTCGATGAGGACTCGAGCATCGTTCGCTTTACATGTACTGAGCGTGAGGAAGAAGCACAAACCGCCACCCCCGAGCTTGCCGAAGCAGGTGAGCAGACTGATGCGGCAGAGACGCCCGACACTCCTGATGCATCTGTATCGACAGAAGCAGAAATATCCTCAGAGCAGTAAGATAAGACAGCATCCGATCGAAAATATCAAACGCCCGTGTCTTTGCCCAAAAGCATGCTTTTGAGCAAAGACACAGCAAAAGTCAGCCTTGCTCTCTGCATCTGATAGGAAAATTCCTTGCGAAAGTCCAATAAATGCCCCTCCTTCCGTGCTATACTATGATCACAGAAGGAGGAGATCAAATATGAAGAGTAGATACAAATATGAGAAAACTACTGATATTCGTACTGACAGCCATGACGGTTTTGTGTGCTGTATCCTGCTCGGCCCCTGACTCAGGTGCGGCACGTGAAATAGCAATACCGTTGATAGAAGCATCTCAGGTGCTTGACGAGGTGCTTTACGGAGAGGGACTGGATACCACCGAGGAGAAAAAAGAGGGAAAATATTCGCTTGTCGTGAGCGAAGAATACAAATGCCTCGGAGATATCAAAGAAAAAATGAGTCAGATATACACTCCTGAGCTTGCTGAGATAATCAGCAACAGTACCCTCAGGGGGACGTCAACCGAGCATGGTACAAATTACGCACATTATATCGACGTTGACGGAGAATTGTACCGTTATGACGAGGCAAAGGTATACGTCAAGCACCCGAGAAAATATGACTTTGACTCGATCAAAGCAACGAATATGACGGATATCCGCATCATATTCGAGGTAGATACTTATACGGCGGATGAACAGGGAAATTACTCCCGGAGCCCTGAGCGAATAGAACTGAAGCTGATATGGGACGATGCATTCGGGAAGTGGCTTCTCGATACACCCACATATTAAAGCACCACCGCGTTCAAAACCTACGAGGCGGCTGAGGGCAGGGGCAGAGAGTTATGACTGTGCGGACGCACAGGTTTACAGTTTGATGCTGAAAGGAGAAACTAATACATGGCAGCTGCAAAGAAAACAACAAAAGCGGCAGAAGGAGAGCTTGACAACAAGGCGGCAAAGCTGGAAGCACTCAAGACCGCTATGAAACAGATAGAAAAGGAATACGGAGCCGGCTCGATCATGAGACTCGGTGACAATGCAAAGATGGAGGTTTCGGCAGTATCCTCAGGCTCTATTGCTCTTGACAGAGCACTCGGAGTCGGCGGAATACCGAGAGGAAGAATAACCGAGATCTACGGTCCTGAATCTTCAGGAAAGACCACGGTTGCACTTCACGTTATAGCGGAAGTGCAAAAGCTCGGCGGAACAGCGGCGTTCATTGACGCAGAGCACGCCCTTGATCCCGCCTACGCAAAAAAGCTCGGCGTGGATATCGGAGAGCTGCTTGTTTCTCAGCCTGACTACGGCGAGCAGGCACTCGAGATAGCAAGTGCCTTGGTCAACAGCGGTGCAGTAGAGATAATCGTTATCGACTCTGTTGCTGCCCTCGTTCCGAAGCAGGAAATAGACGGAGCTCTCACTCAGTCGAACGTCGGACTCCATGCCCGCCTTATGTCAAAGGCAATGCGTACTCTCGCCGGAGCTATTGCAAAGTCAAATACTATAGTTATATTTATAAACCAGCTCAGAGAAAAGGTCGGCGTTCTCTACGGAAACCCCGAGGTCACCACAGGAGGAAAAGCACTGAAGTTCTATGCCTCCGTCAGAATTGATGTCCGCAAGGGAGAAGCACTCAAGCGTGGCAGCGAGGTCTACGGCAACCATATCAAGTGCAAGGTAGTAAAGAACAAGGTCGCATCCCCCTTCAAAACGGCAGAGTTCGATATACTTTACGGTGTCGGAATATCAAAGTCATCTGAGATCGTCAGCATGGCGGTTAACTTTGATATAATCAAAAAGAGCGGTGCATGGTTCTCGTATAACGGCGAACGCCTTGCCCAGGGCAAAGAGAATGCTATGGCGGCACTTGATGCAGATCCGGCTCTTTTTGCAGAGATAGAGGCAAAGGTCCGTGCCCGTGCTGCAGAGATTCCGGCAGATGAAGATATCGACGGAACAGAAGATATCGACGATGAGTTCGATATCCGTGAGTTTGATCTTGATGATTAAAGAAGCGGCATAACGAAGGAACAGGCGGGGAACCCCGTGCCCCTTTCCTAGAATCTATTTAAGATTTTTATATCGCTTTAGCCTTGATTTATGCTCCTCACGTTTTAGTGGGGAGCTTTTTTGTAGTGTTTATGACCTACCTCCAACCCCGCTGTCAAGGACGAGGGAGGCTCTGTGCGAAGCCCCAACCCGACTGTCATCCTCGAGGGAGCGGAGTATCCGCGACCGAAGGATCTAAGTCGGAGCAGAGAGCAACCCTACTTCCATCTCCCGCTTAGATTCTTCGGTCGGCTAAAGCCTCCCTCTAGAATGACAGCGGGGATGTGGCTCTGTCAATCACGTGTAAATGATTTTACCGGTTTTAGCAAACCTCCCCCTCTCCGACTGGACGGGTCAAAAACATAGTCGCACTACTCAGGCAAGGGGTTGCCCTCGTATTGCTCGTTGTTTTTTCCTCTCCGCGGCTTTTCTTCATCACCGTTTAGGTGCGAAAACCCGCGGAGCATCCTAGAGCGTGGCGA
>JAZNOK010000172.1:0-2852 GCA_045580775.1 Eubacteriales bacterium | reverse complement strand
CTATAAGCTGGTAAGGTTACTCGTAGACTACGAGTTTGATAGGTCGGAGGTGTACGCACAGTAATGTGTTTAGCTGACCGATACTAATAGACCGAGGGCTTGAACTGTATTTTGCAGTTCATACCTATACTTGAGCTTGCTTACTTCTTTGTTCAGTTTTTGATGACCATATTTTCCTATATATGCAGAAAACGACGATCGGCTATGCCGGTCTTTTTTTGTTGTTTGGTAAACAGCGGGGATGATGCTCTGTCAATCACGCGTAAACGATTTTACCGGTTTTAGCAAACCTCTCCCCTCCGACTGTCATCCTCGAGCGAAGCCGTAAGGCGAAGCGAAGGATCTGAGTCGGAGTGTAAAGTAACGTCACTATCATCTCCCGCTTAGATCCTTCGGTCGCGATGCTCCCTCGAGGATGACAGCGGGGTTGTAGTTCTGTAAAAGTCAAAGTAACGTCTCTATCATCTCCCGCTTAGATAAGTGAGACTCCAAATCTTCGATTTTGCAAGACGAAATTATTCATGCGAGCGATAGATAAAGTTCTTTTGAAAAAAATTCCATAGATGTGGACACAGGTCGATAATTGTGTTAAACTAAGATTAGTAAATATTCAAGCACATAGGTGGGCATAAAAATGGATTTTAGCAGATTGATTAACGAAAGATATTCAGTCAGGAGCTTTATATCAGAGCACTTACCTGACGATGTGATAGACAGGATACTTGTCGCAGGACATAAGGCACCGACAGGATGTAATTATCAGCCTCAGAGAATTCTCGTATTAAATTCTGACGAGTCTATAGAAAAACTGAGAAATTGCACAAAGTGCCATTTTGGTGCTCCTACTGCCATACTTGTATGTCATAATGCAAAGGAAAGCTGGCAAAGACGCTATGACGGTGCTTTATCTTCGCCTGTTGATGCCGTGATAGTAACTACATATATGATGCTGGCAGCACACAATGAGGGAGTCGGGTGCTGTTGGGTCATGCATTTTGATCCTGATAAGATCAAAGAAACCTTCGCTCTGCCTGACGGCATCGAGCCTGTTGCACTTCTTGTTATGGGGTATCCGTCAGAGCATGCGATTCCTCATGATCTGCACTATAAGTATCGTGATATGAATGAGGTGATATTCTATGACAGCTTCTCAAAGTGAAAGTAACACTGTTAAAAAAGCTGACAAAACTTTTTTGTTTGAGCAAATGCCTGTAGGAAAGGCTCTGTTTACTATGGCTGTTCCTTGCATTGTAAGTCAGCTGATAACAATGCTCTACAATCTTGCCGACACTTTTTTCATTGGTTCTACAAACGATCCGTATAAGGTTGCAGCAGCAAGTGTAGTTGCGGTATTGTTTTTTATGCTTAATGCCCTTGCCAACCTTTTTGGTGTTGGAGGAGGAAGCCTTCTTTCACGTTTGCTTGGGAAAAAGCAAGAAGCAGATGCAAGACGCGTCAGTGCATTCAGTATATATGGCTCTCTTTGTATTGCTGCAGTGTATTCTTGTGTGTGTTTTATATTTGCAGATCCACTGGCAAGGTTGCTTGGTGCATCTGAGAATACTATCGGATATGCAACCAGCTACCTTTTTTGGGTAGTTGTCGTAGGCGGAATACCCTCTACTGTCGGATTGACAATGTCACATCTGCTCAGAAGTGCCGGATACTCAAAAGAGTCCGGAACCGGTCTTGCTATCGGAGGTATATCCAATATCGTTCTTGATCCTATATTCATGTTCTTGCTCCTTCCTGCGGGAAATGAGGTCACGGGTGCGGCAATTGCCACTATGCTTTCCAATGTAATCACACTAATATATTATATTACTGTATATTACAAACTCAGAGGCAGATCGCCGCTGACAATATCTTTAAAGTTTGCTCATCTTGAGGGAAGCCTGATCTTTGAGATCCTGGCAATAGGGCTGCCTTCCGCACTTACTGCTTTGTTAGCTAACATCACTGCGATCATTAAGAACAATCTTACAGCCGGGTACGGAGATATAGAGATTGCTGCATACGGTATCGTGATGAAAGCGGACATGCTGCCTCTGAATATCGGAATGGGACTGTGCCAGGGCATGATGCCGCTGGTTGCGTACAATTACGCTTCAAAGAACTATGTCAGAATGAAGAGCTTTACACGTTCGGCACAGATCTCGGGTATGATATCTGCATGTGTGTTCATAGCAGTATATGAAATATTTGCCCCGAGAATAATATGGATGTTCATCAGGGACAGTGCTACTATAGAATACGGAGGAGCTTTCCTTCGCATTGCGTGTCTGGCAACTCCGTTTATGATATCGAATTTTCAAAAGATCTATTGCCTTCAGGCGATGGGGAAGGGAAAAGAGTCGTTGCTGCTTGGGGTTTTCAGGCAGGGACTGTTTGCCATACCTACGCTCTTTATCATGAATCATTTTGTTGGACTGTACGGTGTTGTATCAGCTCAGCTCATCTCGGATGGATTGACGTTTATTATTGCAACAGTCCTTTATCGAGGGGTGTATAACGAGCTTCAGAAAGAAGTCATGAATCAATAGCAAAAAGGGACTGACTCAAACGCGAATGTTTCGCATTTGAGTCAGTCCTTTTCAAAACTAAATAGGTCTGAATAACTGATGATCTTACTTTTTTCTTGTTAAGAACAATATAATACCGCCCATAGCAGGTATTACCATCATAATAATAGCGGTTATTTGAGCTTTATCTTGTTGTTCAGATGTAGGAAACCATTCAAGCGAACCTGTAAATAAATATAAAAGTCCTAATAAGAAAATTGTACAAATTATAATCCATAAAATTATTCGAACTGTTTTCACATCATCACCGCCTTAGGCGTATTATAGCAT
>JAZNOK010000171.1:0-2552 GCA_045580775.1 Eubacteriales bacterium | reverse complement strand
GACAGTGCGTTCAATAGCTGCACTAACCTTGCGAGTGTCTCTATCCCCAACAGTGTGACGAGCATCGGCGACTGGGCGTTCTATAGATGCACGAGCCTCACAAGCATCACTATCCCCGATGGCGTGACGAGCATCGGCAATGATGCATTTTCGGGCTGCACGAGCCTTACGAGAGTTATCATCCCCGATAGCGTTACAAGCATTGGACGTTCTGCATTCTATAACTGCATGAGTCTTACGAGCATTGCTATCCCCGATAGTGTGACGAGTATCGGTAATTATGCATTCGAAGATTGCACTAGCCTTGCGAGCATTATTATTCCCGATAGCGTGACAAGTATTAGCCATGGCACATTCTGGGGCTGTACGAGTCTCATAAGCATCACTGTCCCCAACAGTGTGACGAGCATCGAAGGTCGTGCGTTCAATAGCTGCACTAACCTTACGAGTGTCACTATCCTCAGGGGCGTGACGAGCATCGGATATGGTGCATTCTATGACTGTACGAGCCTTACGAGTATCACTATTCCCGACAGCGTGACGAGCATCGACAATAGTGCGTTCTATAACTGCGAGAGTCTTACGAGAGTAGATATAAGCGATATATCGGCATGGTGTAATATTGATTTTTACGACTATGATTCCAATCCGTTATGTCACGGGGCGAATCTGTATCTTAACGGAAATCTTGTTACCGATCTGACTATCCCCGATAGTGTGACGAGTATCGGTTATTATGCATTTTCAGGCTGCACGAGCCTCACAAGCATCACTATCCCCGATGGTGTAACGAGCATCGGCAATGATGCATTTTCAGGCTGCACGAGCCTTACGAGTATCACTATTCCCGATGGTGTGAAGATGGTCGGTAATAGTGCATTTTCAGGCTGCACGAGCCTTACAAGTATCACTATTCCCGATGGTGTGTGGTGCATTGGCAGATATGCATTTTCAAGTTGCAGGAGCCTCACGAGCATCGACATCCTCGACAGTGTGACGAGCATCGGAGAGTTTGCATTCGAAGGTTGCACTAGCCTCACGAGAGTAGATATAAGCGATATATCGGCATGGTGTAATATTGGTTCTTATGGCTATTATTCCAATCCGTTATGTCATGGGGCGAATTTGTATCTTGACGGCAACCTTGTGACCGATCTTACTATCCCCGATAGTGTGACGAGTATCGGTAATTATGCATTCCTTGGCTGCACGAGTCTTACGAACATCACTATTCCCAACAGTGTGACGAGCATCGGAGAGCAAGCATTCCGTGGCTGCACGAGCCTTACGAACATCACTATTCCCAACAGTGTGACGAGCATCGGAGAGCAAGCATTCCGTGACTGCACGAGCCTTACGAGTATCACCATCCCCGACAGTGTTACAAGCATCGGCGATTATACATTCTCATGGTGCGATAGCCTTGCGAGCATCATTATCCCCGAGGGTGTAACGAGCATCGGAGATTCTGCATTTTTTAGCTGCAAGAGCCTTGCGAGTGTTTTTTATTGTTGCGGAACATCCGAGCAGTGGAATGCCATAAGCATAGGTTTGAGCAACTCGTGTCTTATCGGTGCGGCGAGATATTATCATAAAGTCTCCGGTTGGACCACTCTGACATCTGCCGGTTGCACAAGCGTGGGAACAGAAAAAGGAGAGTGTGTCTTTTGCTCTGATACAGTGATCCGAGAGATACCCGCAGGGCATGATGAAATATCCCACACAGCCAAAGCACCGACATGTACCGAGATCGGCTGGGATGAGTATATAACATGTTCAAGATGTGACTACAGCACTTATAATGAGCTGCCAATGGATGAACATAAATATCTTGTGTATGAGAATAGACTCGTGGACGCTGTATCTTTGCTCAATGACCAAACTTATCCTTTCTCACTGTCAAACGGTGTATACAGCTCTACGAATAAATCCAACGGCTCGAGCTCATCCTTTACCGTTAGTGCGTTGTATGACTGTGAGTTGAAGATCACATATTCGGTCTCAAGCGAGCAGAGATATGATAAGATGACTATATACATAAACGATCTCTTGCTGGATACGATTTCCGGAACAGTGAGCTGGACTCAGACTGTTCTGCAGCTTCATGCCGGAGATGTCATCAGAATAGAATATTCAAAAGACAGCTTGTGGTCATACGGCACAGACACGGCTAAGTTTAAACTTACCTTTGAACAAGTAATGGCTTGGGTTATGGTTGAAAAGAGCCCGGAACAGTTGATTGCTGGCTGTACGGACATATTGTGTTCTTTCTGTGATTATGTTTTTGTTCCCGGTCTTGGTCATGACGAAGTATCGCACGATGCCAAAGCACCGACATGTACCGAGATCGGATGGGATGAGTACGTTGCATGCTCAAGATGCAGCTACACGACGTATAACGAGCTTTCCGCCATCGGGCATGACGAAGTATCGCATGGTGCCAAAGTACCGACATGTACTGAGATTGGATGGGATGAGTACGCTACATGCTCAAGATGCAGTTACACAACTTATAATGAGCTTTCCGCCATCGGGCATGACGAAGTATCGCA
>JAZNOK010000170.1:0-1894 GCA_045580775.1 Eubacteriales bacterium | reverse complement strand
CTTGCGATACACAGACGCTGTCTTTGTCCTCCCGAGACATTGGTGCCGCCCTGTTCGATCTTGGTGTTGTAGCCGTCAGGGAACTGAGATATAAAGTCATGAGCACAGGCAAGCCTGCATGCCTTCTCCAGCTCCTCATCGGTCGCGTCGGCATTTCCCCAGCGGAGATTTTCAGCTATAGTTCCCGAGAACAGCAGATTTTTTTGCAGTACGGTTGAAACGCTGCGGCGAAGAGCCTCCAGCGAATAATCACGCACATCGACTCCGCCTACCTTGACAGATCCTTCTGTAGCATCGTACAGACGGGGTATGAGAGATACGAGCGAACTCTTTGAGGAGCCCGTGCCTCCTATGATACCTACGGTCATGCCGCTGTCTATGTGAAGGTCTATGTTCGAGAGGGCAAAACGCTCAGCCTCACGTGAATATTTGAAGCTGACCCCGGAGAAATCCACAGAGCCGTCAGCCACCTCTTGTACGGGGGATGGCGGGTCCTCGAGGGTGCTTTGCTCAGAGAGAACTTCAACTATACGCTTCATTGATTCTCCCGACATCGTGATGATCACGTATATCATTGAGAGCATCATCAGCTGTATCATTATCTGCATGCCGTATGTGAGCATTGCCGATATCTCACCGACACCGATAGTAGAGCCTCCGTTTGTAATGATCAGACGCGATCCTACCGTCAGCACGAATACGAGATTGAAGTATACGCATATCTGCATCAGCGGAGTGTTCAGGGCAACTATACGTTCAGCTTTTGTAAAGTCGGAGCAGATCTCGTGAGCTGCCAGAGCAAACTTCTTTTTCTCATGCTCCTCGCGAGAGTAGCCTTTGACTACTCTCATGGCACGGACGTTTTCTTCGATAGACTCATTTAGCTTGTCGTACTTTTTGAATACCCGTCTGAAGGCAGGCATAGCACGGCGGCTGACCAAAAACAGCCCTATTCCGAGAAAAGGTATTATCACCACAAACGCCGTTGCCAGAGCACCGCCCATGATATAAGCCATGACGATCGAGAAAATGAGCATCAGAGGGGCTCTGATGGCAGTTCTGATGATCATCATGTATGACATCTGTACATTCTGTACATCCGTGGTCATTCTGGTCACAAGAGAGGATGATGAGAATTTGTCGATATTCTCAAATGAGTAAGTCTGGATCTTTTGAAATATGTCAGTACGCAGATTTTTGGCAAATCCGGCAGAAGCCTTTGCACACGTGACACCTGCAATACCGCCGCAGGAGAGGGATGCCAGAGCCATGGCGATGAGAACACCGCCCGTCTTTAAAACGAGCGAGATCTCCGCTTCTGCTTCTATGCTGTTGACCATATCTGCAGTAATGAAAGGGATCAGACACTCGATGACCGCCTCCAAAACTATGAAGAGAAAGGTCAGGATCGAGGGAGTCTTGTATTCCCTGATGCTTTGTGCTATTTTCTTTATCATTAGAATTATCCTTTATTCGGGGAAGACCCTTTTTCGAGAAAAGGGTCTTCCCCGTACCCCTTTCCCAAAAAGCTTTTTAATAATTATATAGATTTATGTGGCAGTCCTTTGTACGACCATGGAATTTGTGCAGACACCTTCTGCACAAATTCTTTGCCACCGCATAGGAGACTGCGTAAAAAATGTTTGGCAAATCCCCCTTCCCGACTGTCATCCTCGAGCGTAAGCGAAGGATCTGAGTCGGAGATGGAAGTGTCGATCTTGATCGTAGCAGAGTGCCGTCAGGCACTTTCTTGTTCGCATAGGAAATTACGTAAATTATGCATGTGCAGAATGCCCCTCCGCCCTGTCATCCTCGAGGGAGCGAAGCGACCGAAGGATCTGAGGGCGAGTAGTTTGAAACGTTACTGTTTCTTCCCGCTCAGATTCTTCACTAC
>JAZNOK010000169.1:0-13859 GCA_045580775.1 Eubacteriales bacterium | reverse complement strand
AAATGCTCGATAGTATGGCTGCTCGTTCCATGGGCTCAGGATATTCTTGCTGCTCTTGACCGCAAGGAGATCAAGCTTGAGGACTATGATCTTTCAAACTGGCGTCTCATGCACATCGGGGCACAGCCTGTTCCTCAGTCGCTTATCCGCCGCTGGCTCGAGTATTTCCCGCATCATCAGTATGATACAAACTACGGACTTTCCGAGTCGATAGGACCGGGTGCTGTACATCTCGGCGTGGAGAATGTCCACAAGGTCGGAGCTATAGGTATTCCGGGATACGGATGGGAAGTGAAGATAGTTGACCCGAGCGGTACTGAGGTTTTTGGAACAGATGTCGGTGAGCTTTGTCTGAAAGGTCCCGGTGTCATGACATGCTACTACAGAGACGAAAAGGCAACAGCAGAGACACTTCGCGACGGTTGGCTGTATACGGGTGATATGGCTATGCGTGATGAGGACGGATTTATATACCTTGTTGACAGAAAGAAGGATGTTATCATCACTGGAGGAGAAAATCTCTATCCCGTTCAGATAGAAAACTTCCTCTCCGCCCATCCGAAGATAAAGGACGTGGCGGTAATAGGTCTGCCTGACAGCCGCCTCGGAGAGATCGCAACAGCGATCATTGAGCTGAAGCAAGGCTGCGAGTGCACCGAGCAGGAGATAGCTGATTTCTGCATGGAGCTGCCGAGATACAAGCGTCCGAGAAAGATCATATTTGCCGATGTGCCGAGAAATCCCACCGGCAAGATAGAAAAGCCCAAGCTTCGCAAGATATACGGAGCTGAGGGACTCGTTGATTCACAGAACAGATCCTAATTATTATAAACAAGTAAGGAGCAAAATAAGATGAAAAAGCTGATGATAGGTAATCAGGCTGTGGCAGCAGGACTGCATGACGGAGGACTCGGCGTAGTGTCCAGCTATCCGGGAACCCCCTCTACCGAAATTACCGAATTTCTTTCTACATACGATGATATCCATTCCGAATGGGCACCAAACGAAAAGGTTGCCTGTGAGGTTGCCTTCGGAGCTTCTCTTGCAGGTGCACGCTCGGCGTGTGCCATGAAGCACGTAGGACTCAACGTAGCCGCAGACCCGCTGTTCACTCTTTCCTACACGGGTGTAAACGGCGGTATGGTAATATGCGTAGCAGATGACCCTGCTATGCATTCCTCGCAAAACGAGCAGGATTCGCGTCATTATGCCATCGCAGCAAAGGTCCCCATGCTCGAGCCTGCCGACTCGGCTGAGGCTTATGAATTTGCAAAGAGTGCCTTTGAGCTTTCCGAAAAGTTCGATACACCGGTCATATTGCGTATGTGCACCAGAATTGCCCACAGCCAGTCTATCGTAGAGACATCTGAGGCTGTGCCCGCCGTCCTTCGCGAATATGAAAAAAATCCGCAGAAGTATATCATGATGCCCGGAAACGCCATCAGACGGCATCCCATAGTAGAGGCACGCACTGAGGCCATTCGTGCTTTTGCTGAAGACTGCATGTATAACAAGGTGGAATATAACTCACTCGAGGTAGGTATCATTACCTCCGGTACTTCCTATATGTACGTGAAGGAGGTCCTTCCCGAGGCGTCCGTTCTCAAGATAGGAATGCCAAACCCCCTGCCTGTAGATCTCATACGTGAGTTCGCTTGCAAGGTAGACAAGCTCTATGTCATAGAGGAACTTGATCCTATCATCGAGACTCACGTTCGTGCACTCGGAATAGAAGTCACCGGAAAGGAGCTTTTCTCGGCTCTCGGAGAGTTTTCACAGCAGACTATTGCCGCTGCGTTCGGTATTGAAGCTCCCTCATGTGTGGGTGCTGACTCCGAGATTCCGGGACGCCCTCCCATGATGTGTGCGGGATGCCCGCACAGAGGTATGTTCTATACTCTGGCGAAAAACAAGATCACAGTACACGGAGACATCGGATGCTACACCCTTGGTGCTGTTCCTCCTCTCTGTGCACTTGACTCCACTCTTTGCATGGGTGCGTCTGTATCGGGACTGCATGGATTCAATGCTGCCCGCGGTTCTGACGCTGAGAAAAAGAGCGTCGCTGTTATAGGAGACTCGACCTTTATGCATTCGGGCATGACAGGACTTGTCAACATAGCATACAATGCTACAAATTCCACCGTTATTATCCTCGACAACTCGATCACGGGAATGACAGGACATCAGCAAAACCCCACCACAGGATATAATATCAAGGGAGACCCCGCTGCAAAGGTGGACCTGGAAGCACTTTGCCGTGCACTTGGTATCAAACGTGTGCGTGTAGTAGATCCGTATGATCTGAGTGCATGCGACACCGCTATCAAGGAGGAGCTCGCAGCAGAGGAGCCTTCGGTGATCATCTCCCGCCGCCCCTGTGTCCTTCTAAAGAGTGTCAAGGCACAGCCGTCGCTTTCGGTAGATGCTGACAAGTGCCGCTCATGCAAGAGATGCATGGGACTCGGATGCCCCGCTATCAGCATGCATGACAAAAAGGCAAAGATAGACAACACCCTCTGCGTCGGATGCGGAGTCTGCAAACAGCTCTGTGCCTTTGACGCTATAATATAACAAGGAGGAAAACGGCCATGAACAATACAAAAAGCGTAATGATCGTAGGCGTAGGCGGACAGGGAAGTCTGCTTGCATCGAAGCTTCTGGGCAGACTGCTTGTCGATGAAGGATACGATGTCAAGGTGAGCGAGGTCCACGGAATGAGCCAGAGAGGCGGATCTGTGGTTACTTACGTCAGATTCGGAGAGAAGGTCTACTCCCCCATTATTACAGAGGGCGAGGCTGATATAATTATTTCCTTTGAAAAGCTGGAAGCAGCCAGATACGCAAAATACCTCAAGGACGGCGGAACGATAGTTGTAAACACCCAGCAGATAGATCCAATGCCAGTGATCATAGGTGCGGCAGAGTATCCGAGCGAGGTTCTCGGAGAGCTCACGTCAAAGGGAGTTAAGGTCGAGGCGTTGGATGCCCTGTCGCTTGCAGTTCGTGCAGGCTCACCCAAGGCAGTAAATATCGTACTTATGGGTAAGGCGGCAGAGAAGTTCGGTATTCCGAAGGAAAAATGGATATCCGCTATTGAGAATACCGTAGCCCCCAAATTCGTAGAAATGAACAAGATAGCATTTGATCTTGGCTATAATGCATAAAGAACCGAAATCATTACATAAAAATCTTGCAACATTCGCACATGTGTGATATAATTGCATAAAAATCAGTTCCGTAGCAAACGGACATTCATAAAACGAAAGGCGATGAACATCAAGTGGAAAAGCGTTATTTCCAAAAAGATATCGAGACTATGCCCGTCGAAGATATCAAAAAGCTTCAATCGGAAAAATTGGTCAAGCAGGTAAAGCACGTTTATGAAAACGTCCCCTATTACCGCAACCTTATGGATGAAAAGGGAGTAAAGCCCGAGGATATTCACGGCATTGAGGACTTGCACAAGCTTCCATTTCTCACAAAGGCGGATCTGAGAGACGCATATCCTTACGGACTTCTTGCTAAACCTCTCTCAGAGTGTGTACGTATCCAATCTACATCCGGAACTACCGGCAGACGCGTTGTTGCTTTCTATACGCAAAAAGATATTGATCTGTGGGAGGACTGCTGTGCACGTGCAATAGTTGCGGCAGGCGGAACAAATGAGGATGTATGCCAGGTAGCATACGGTTACGGACTGTTCACGGGAGGACCGGGACTTAACGGCGGTTCACACAAGGTAGGATGCCTTACCCTCCCTATGTCCAGCGGAAACACCGACCGTCAGATCCAGTTTATGACAGATCTCAAAGCTACCATTCTTTGCTGTACTCCTTCTTATGCTGCGTATATCGGCGAGTCTCTGACAGAGAAGGGTTATACCGCAGATACCATACCGCTGAAGGCAGGTATCTTTGGAGCTGAGCCCTGGACAGAGGAGATGAGACAGCAGATCGAGCAGACTCTCGGTATCAAGGCATACGATATATACGGTCTTACCGAGACATCGGGCCCCGGTGTTTCGTTCGAGTGCGAAGAGCAGACCGGCATGCATATAAACGAGGACCACTTCCTTGCTGAGATAATCGACCCGGATACAGGGGAGGTACTTGGTGAGGGAGAGCGTGGCGAGCTTGTGTTTACCGCTCTTGACAAGGAGGCGTTCCCGCTTCTGAGATACCGTACACGTGATATCTGTGTTCTCTCCCGCAAGCCCTGCTCATGCGGCAGAACTCTTATCAAAATGGCAAAGCCGATGGGAAGAACCGATGACATGCTTATCATACGCGGAGTAAATGTCTTCCCGAGTCAGATCGAGACCGTGCTTCTTTCCGAAGGCTACGCTCCGAACTACCAGATCATCGTAGACAGAAAGAACAATACAGATACATTCGATATCAATGTAGAGATGAGCCCCGAGCAGTTCTCTGATACTGTCGGTGCTATCACTTCACTCGAGAAATCTCTTGCAAACGCAATGAAGACTATGCTGGGAATCAATCCTTCAGTACATCTTGTTGCACCCAAGAGCATTACGAGAAGCGAGGGCAAGGCAGTCCGCGTTATTGACAAGAGAAAATTAATATAAAGAAAGGGAGATCTTATCATGGCAATAAAACAGCTTACCGTTTTCGTAGAAAACAAGCAGGGCACGCTGGTTGAGATCACAGACACCTTAGCTAAGAAGAATATAAATATCAGAGCACTTTCTATTGCGGATACGCAGGATTTCGGAATATTGCGACTGATCGTGACAGATAATGATGCGGCATCAGCGGCACTCTCGGAGCACGGATATTTAGTCAAGACTACCGACGTTGTCGGAGTGAAGATCGGAGACGCACCCGGAAAGCTCTCTACAGCACTTGAGGTGCTTGACCGTGAGCAGATCAACATGGAGTATCTTTATGCTTTTATGGCGAGAACCGAAAAACATGCGTACGTTGTTCTTCGTGTAACAGACAATGTTGCGGCTGAATCTGCACTTGTGGCGGCAGGCTTCCACATGATCACCGACGGTGATATAGCAAAGCTGTAATAATACCTGAAGATCGGGGGAGCCTTTGTACTGAGTGCTCCCCCGAAGTGCTTTTGTCAGGCGTGCATGAAGAGGATCGGTGTGCAAGTTTGATGAATGAAAAAGTATTGCGTTATTCCGACAAAGAACGGCATCAAGCGAGAGAAATGACGTGAGTCTCTCGCACAAGTTCACTGCTTTTTCACAAAAAAATCATATTTTTTTTATTTTTTTTGAAAAAAATCATCATACCGTCAAAAAAATGATGTATAATAGAACTGTCAAATGGCAAAGTACCGAGAGAGGAGGCAGTGCTGTTGGCATACCAGGGAATATTCAAGCGTAAGGAACTGAAATATATGCTCAGCGAACATCAGTATGAGGCTGTTCTTGATATCCTTTGCGGCAGGATGGAGCAGGATGAGTACGGACGGAGTCTTATTTGTTCACTGTACTTCGACACACCGGACTTCAGACTTATCCGCACATCAATGGAAAAACCCAGATACAAGGAAAAGCTTCGTTTGCGTACATACGGCATTCCTACCGACGGTGCGATCTCATTTGCTGAGATAAAGAAAAAATACAAGGGTATCGTTTACAAACGCCGCGTTATGCTTCCGTACACCTCGGCAGTCTCGTGGCTGGAAGGGGAGTCAGAGTATCCCGAGCCCTGTCAGATCAGCCGTGAGATAGATTACTTGAAGGAATACTATTCTCAGCTGTCAGCGGCATGTGCTCTGTTCTATGACAGGACGGCATATTACTCGGATGAGGACGAGGGGCTGCGTGTTACTTTTGATGAGAATATACGCTACCGCTTCTCGGATCTAGACCTGCGGCACGGGGACTATGGGGAGTTGCTCACAGGCAAAGGGCAGTATCTGATGGAGATCAAGATAGCCGGAGGAATGCCTGTGTGGCTTGCCAGAGGCCTGAGTGAAGCACAGATATACCCGTCCTCATACTCTAAGTACGCTAACGCTTATACAAGACAAAGGATACAACATCCGATTTTAACAGGAAGGTGAACGACCATGAATACGACACAAGGCTTTTTTTCATCAGTTATAACCGGACAGATCACCGTTGAGTCATACCTCATTTGCATCTGTGCGGCTATCTTATCCGGAGCGGTGCTCTCGATCGTGCTTTCGCTTTTCGGTGGAGCAAAGAAGTATACATACTCATTTTTGTCTACAATCGTGCTGTTGCCGTTTGTTGTCGGCACTGTCATAATGCTGGTCAACGGAAACGTCGGCACGGGTGTGGCGGTAGCGGGGGCGTTTAGTCTTGTGCGGTTCCGTTCTGCTCCCGGCTCTGCCCGTGATATTGCTGTGATATTCTTGGCTATGGCGGCAGGACTTGCATCCGGTACAGGATATATCGGCGTGTGTGCGATACTCACCGTAGTCGGTGCGGTTCTTTTGCTTGTACTCTCTCTTGTGGGCAAGCGTACCGAGGGAACAGACAGGGAACTGCGTGTTACCATTCCAGAGAATATCGACTACGAGGGCGTATTTGACGATGTATTTGAAAAGTACACAAAAAAGCATACGATCACTTCTGTCAAGACAACAAATATGGGCAGTCTTTTTAAGCTGAAATACAGAATAACCCTCAAGCCCAATATCAGTGAAAAGGAGTTCATTGATGAGCTGAGAGTAAGAAACGGCAACCTTGAGATAAATGTATCTACAATACTGGACGAGGAAGCCCTCTGATTTTTAAGGAGAAAGATATGAACAGAAGAATACTGTCAGCGGTGTTAATTGCAGCTGTGCTTTGCATGTCGTTGCCTGCATGCACCGCAAAACCGCAACAAAACAGCGATGCCCAGACATCAGATAACTACAATATAGCAGGCGGTACGACCGCACTTGGCACACCGATCGAGGGAAAACCTCTCGATGATGCGGCGGGTGCTGTAGATGATGCGGATGTTGAGTTCAAGGCAAAGGACTTCTATACTGAGCCTACGGATGGGGTTTCGGTCACTCTCTCGGACACAGAGAGTTTGAGCGGTAGGGGTTATTCTCTTTCGTCAGGAAAGCTCAAGATCACAGCAGAAGGGACATACATACTCTCGGGCAAACTCTCGGACGGTCAGATAATCGTCGATGCGTCTAAGGATGCAGATGTCAGACTGGTGCTCTCGGGTGCGGAGATCTACTGCTCGTATTCTGCACCGATATTTGTCAACAGTGCAGACAAGGTGATAATATCTATGCCGGAGGGTACTGTCAACAAGGTCGAGGACAAGGTAAGTGCGACCGAGCCTGACGGCTCAGAGATCACTGCTTGCATATTCAGCCATGACAGCCTCAGTATCAACGGCACAGGCTCTCTCACTGTCAAGGCAAACGCAAAGGACGGTATCACCTCCAAGGATACGCTCAAGATCACGGGAGGCGTGATTTCGGTAGAGGCAGAGGATGACGGTATCGTAGGAAAGGACAGAGTGCTTATCTCTGACGGCAATATTACGGTCAAATCAGTCGGAGACGGTATCAGATCTACAAACGATTCGGATGTTTCTCTCGGTTATATTTATATAGAGGGAGGAAAACTGAGCATAACCTCCGACGGCGATGGCATTATGGCAAAGAGAAGCATGCTTATCAAGGGCGGAGAGTTTGATATAAAGACAGGCGGAGGCTCTGCGAATGTAACAAGCTCAGGACAGCTTCAGGGCGGTGGCTTTTTTGGCAGATATCCGATGGGCAATCAGAGCACTTCGGAGAAAAATACAGTATCTGCAAAAGCTCTGAAAGCAGGAGCATATCTTGATATATCCGGCGGAGTTATCAGTATCGACTCAGCTGACGATGCGATACACTCGGATGATAAGGTGCGAATCAATAACGGAAAGATCACCGTGCTCACGGGGGATGATGCTATCCATGCCGATACAAAGCTTGAGATCAGCGGCGGAGAGCTGAAGGTTGAGAAGAGCTATGAGGGGCTTGAGGCACAGGATATCTCGATCAGCGGCGGATATATGAACATCACTTCTTCGGATGACGGAATAAATTCCGCGGGAGGCAGCGACCAGGATAACGGCGGGGACAGAATATGGCAGGATAGATTTAATACCTCGCAGAATGTCAGCTTTATCATTTCCGGCGGAGAGCTGTATATTGACGCTCAGGGTGACGGTATAGACTCAAACGGCGATATTACGATCAGCGGCGGTGCTGTGTTTGTATCGGGTCCTACCAACAGCGGAAACGGCTATGTTGATGTGGGAGAAGGCGGCTCTGAGTTTTATGTCAACGGCGGTATTTACCTCGGTACAGGCATGTCAGGCATGCTTGTCGGACCTTCACCGAATTCACAGCAAAATTCGATCACAGCGGCCGTATCAGGCAATGCGGAAACTACCCTTTCGATCAGAAAGACAGACGGTACAGAGCTTGCCTGCTTTAAGGTGGCAAAGCAGTATAATACAATAACCGTCTCGCACCCCGACATAGCAATAGGAGAAAGCTACGGCGTGTATATCAACGGAGAAAAGACCGCTGATATCACCTGTACCTCGGTCAGCACGGGAGCGGATATGCCGGGTATGGGAGGTAATCCCGGTATGGGAGGAAACCCCGGTATGGGAGGTAATCCCGGTATGGACGGACAAAACCGCCCGGGAAAAAGATAACTGAATATAACAGCGGGCACGCCGATTACAGCATGTCCGCTGTTTTTTTCTTTGTTTTTTTGGGTATGACACCGATAAATAATTTTTTATTTTTGTATTGACAAATGAGCCGAGGTATGATATTATAACTGCGTTGATACTTTATCGCTTTATCTTGTTAAAGTGATAAAGCAAATATGTTTTACAGAAAGAGGCGTTATTATGAAAAAGTTTTTAGCACTTATACTGTGTGCATTTATGCTTATTCCCTGTGTTGTAGGATGCACGGCAAAGCAGGAGCTTGTGATCGGTTACACGGATTACAAACCGATGAACTACACAGATGAAAACGGCAAGCTTGTAGGTTTTGATACCGAGTTTGCAGAGGCTGTATGCAAGAAGCTTGGTTACACACCGAAGTTCCAGCTTATCGACTGGAACAACAAATACATGGAGCTTTCCGGCGGTACTATCGACTGTGTTTGGAACGGATTTACCTTTAACTGTGCAGACGATGACGGTGTCCAGAGAGCTGACAAGGTAGATTTTTCGTATGCTTATATGAACAACGAGCAGTGCGTGGTTGTAAAGGCAGACAAGCTCGCCCAGCTCAACGACAAGGCGGCACTTGAGGGCAAGTCCGTATCCGCTGAGAACGGCTCTGCAGGAGAAGGATGTGCAAAGGACCTTATCGGAGAAAAGGGTACATACATCGGAGCTACAGCCCAGATGGATACGCTAAAGGAGCTCACAAGCGGCAATGTTGACTTTGTTGTTATCGACAAGACAATGGCAAAGGCGATCGTCGGACAGGGCGACTATGCATCCCTTGCAATCGCTGACAAGATCGAGATTGAGGGCGAGCAGTACGCTATCGGTTTCAAGAAGGGAAGCGAGCTCACAGCAAAGGTGAACGAAGCTATAAAGGAACTTGCCTCTGACGGCACCCTTGATAAGCTGGCTGAGAAGTACGGACTTTCAAACTACCTTATAAAGGAATATAAATAGTTTTGACACAAAAGCTGTTGCACCGTCAGGTGCAACAGCTTAGTTTGTGAGATAGGATAGGACGACTGATATATGAATGAGTTTCTTTTTGCTCCTATGACCGGATTTGTACCTGTCACGATGGAGCTGTTATCCGGGTTTGGAACTACGATGATGCTTTTTTTGCTGACGTTGTTGTTTGCTCTCCCTCTCGGACTTATAATCTCCTTTGGCTCTATGTCAGCCTTCACTCCGCTGAGAGCGGCGACAAAGACCTTTGTATGGGTAATACGCGGGGTTCCGTTGATGCTGCAGCTTTTTTTGGTTTTCTATGTTCCCGGTATGCTCTTTGACCTTCAATGGCCAAATGAGCTTTTCGGTCAGAGGATAGACAGTAGATTTCTCGCGGCTCTTGTGGCGTTTGTGATAAATTACGCATGTTATTTTTCAGAGATATACAGAGGAGGTATCGAGAGCATACCTCGCGGTCAGTATGAGGCGGGAATGGTGCTCGGCATGACAAAAAAGCAGATCTTTTTCAAGGTCGTGCTTATGCAGGTGGTAAAGCGTATCGTCCCACCTATGGCAAACGAGATCATCACTCTTGTCAAGGACACGGCACTTGCCAGAGTAATTGCCGTTGTAGAGATAATCAGGAGTGCCGAGATGCTGATGAGCCGTGCGATAATATGGCCGCTGTTCTATGCGGGGGCGTTTTATCTTTTGTTTGTCGGTGCTCTGACGGTTCTCTTCGGGAAAATAGAGAAAAAGCTCGATTATTACAAGGGGTGAGGATACATGGCGTTGCTTGAAGTAAAAAATATATACAAGAAATTCGGCAAGACCGAGGTGCTCTGCGGTATTGATTTTTCTCTTGAAAAAGGAGAGGTGCTCTGTATCATCGGTTCTTCCGGCAGCGGAAAAACCACCCTTCTTCGCTGTTTGAACTTTCTTGAACGTGCAGATGCGGGAAGTATCTCTGTAGGCGGAGAGTGCCTCTTTGACGGAGGTGCGGCTTCCTCGGAGGATGAAAAGGCTCTCTTTGAGAAACGTTTGCATTTCGGTCTGGTTTTTCAGAATTTCAATCTTTTCCCCCAGTACACGGCAAAAAAGAACATCACCCTGGCACTGGAGCTGCAAAACAAAAAGACACGTGAGGAGATAGACAGTATCGCAGACAGGCTCTTGGAAAGTGTAGGACTGTCAGAAAAGGCGGAAAACTACCCATGTCAGCTGTCAGGAGGACAGCAGCAGAGAGTTGCTATAGCAAGGGCCCTTGCACTTGAGCCTGATATACTATGCTTTGACGAGCCTACCTCGGCTCTTGATCCTGAGCTGACAGGTGAGGTGCTCAGAGTTATAAAGAGCCTGAAGAATAGTGACCGCACGATGATAGTGGTTACGCATGAGATGGAGTTTGCACGTAATGTTGCAGACAGAGTGATATTCATGGCAGATGGCGTGATCGAGGAGGAGGGCACTCCCGAGGAGGTCTTTGGCAATCCGCAATCAGAAAAAACACGGCATTTTCTCAGCAAGAGTCTGGAAAACGTCTGATGATAAAGCTATCTATAGCTTGATCTTGTATTTTGAAAATAATAAAAAAGCGTTTTTCTCACAGCGGAGATCCGCTGTGAGAAAGACGCTTTTTCTATATAGGAAATTGCGTTTTTGCGTTTTTTGCTTTATCACTCTGACAAAAAGCCGGGATGGGCGGAAGGTGGATGCGGGTATCTGGACGCTTTTTAATATCTCTTAGCATTTTCTATACTATACAGATCCCGGCATCGGATCAGCTGAGAACAGAGAGAAGGACAGATCACTTTCTTTTTATACTGCCCTTGATCTCGGTCAGTCCCTCTCTGAACAGATCCCAATCAGGATGAGCGTACAGAGCCTCCAGCCTGAACGCACTGGGCCATGCAGGGAGCCATTGAGAAGGACGGAAAGGTCCTACGGCACGTCTGGACCAACGTGTGTGGAATATAGCTTCGTCCTGTGCTCCTGCAGGTCTGACTCGTGTGTTGAGGAATGCTGTACCGTCGGATATATACTGGCATGCATTACACCAGAAGGTAACACCGATCTCTCTCCATTGGTCATTTCCTGTATACTCGGCGAGCTTGACAAAGGATATTACGTCACGCAGAGCATACTGGTCGAGAGCCTGGTGTGCTGTGGATACAGATGTGGAGCCGAAGGTGTCATAGTTCATCTGAGCTATCATAGAGTCTTCGGGGTATTTTATTGTATAGTGCATCAGCCAAGTACGCAGATACCACGCGATATTCTCAGCCGCACGAAGAAACTGCTTGTCAGCTGTGATCTCATACAGTGCAATGGCGTCGCGGAGCAGAGGAGAGGAGGACTCTTTGTCTATGCAGTATGTATCCAGAGCTCCCGCAGTAGTAAATCCGTCACGTTCAAGCGAGCCGTAATAGTAGTTAAACGCCCGCAGGGCAGAATCGTAGTATTTTTTATCGCCTGATCTCTTGTACGCAGTCAGCAAAGGCAGGATGAGAAAACATCCGATCGTTCCGTCTGCTATCTTGACCTCGCCATCGTCAGTCCAGCTCTTTGCGAATATTCCGTCTTTTCCCTGGGTCTTTATTGCAAAATCACATATCGAGTATGCCACCTTTTCGTATTCCGGACGGTCGATGCCGCACTTACATGCCAGATCATACGCTTCAAAATATGCATCGGCGGCACCGCCGATATTGCAGGAATCCATCTCCAGGATGATACGCCCGTCCTCATATCTGGGGAAGGTCTTTCCGATGCGTCCCATGTGGGTCTCGTATTCGCTCTCTCCGAGCTTCCATATATCGGGTTTGTAGTCGGAGGAGAAGGACATCTTTCTCCATTCATGAAAGTCAATGCGTGCATCAACAATGTTGCACTTGTTTTCTGAG
The DNA here is from genome assembly GCA_045580775.1 of Eubacteriales bacterium. Classification (GTDB taxonomy): domain Bacteria; phylum Bacillota; class Clostridia; order Oscillospirales; family CAG-272; genus JAZMZS01. Next base: position 1,303 of record JAZNOK010000169.1, on the reverse strand, counting down.
AACTTTATCCATGAGTCATGTGCAAGGATTCCCATCCGCAGAGACTCTTTGTTTCCGGTCTCCAGATATTCTCTGAGCATCATGTTAGCCATTACAGCACTTTGACCTACCCAGCTGATCTCATACCTGTGAAAGGTCTTCAGATACTGACCGTAAGAGCGGTAATACTGACAGCCCATCGTAAATCCGCCAAAGCCGTTTTCCTCCTCCTGCCAAAGAAAACGGGAGTAAGCAAGAGCAAGCTTTTTCAGTTCCTCAGGCTGTCTTGGGGGGGCGATGGGGTGTGCGTAGTAACGCCAGGTAAAGTCAAGCAGCCTGTCGTATCTTATCGGCTTGTCCTCTGCCTCGTACGCAACTATAATAACCTCAAAGTCCGAGCGTGGTTCCATGACTCCTTTGTATGCATCTCCCCAGAAATGACGCTGCAGAGTTCTCGGACCTTCTACCTCAGGCCACATGATCAGATGATGCTGACCGTCATCTTCTTTGTAGTGAGCACAGGAGCTTATGTCATCCTCGTGAGCCATGAGGGCAACAGAAGCTTTTGGGGTCTGTGTATATGTACATGAGGGAATAGTAATTCTGTGATATGCATATTTCCATATTTCGCCGTTTTCATCACGGTCTCCGGTGTACTCAGGCGTGTCTCCCCATCCGTTGCCGTTGTAGTTTACCGACGGAATCATGGTGAATGTGATCTCCCCCGGAACTGTAAGATGCATCTCCATCTCGGTCACAGGGGTGTTTGTGTGTCTTTTCCAGAGGTAAGCTATCTCGTTTATCTCGACAAAGGTATCCTGTGCACCCTCGCACTCCAGAGCATAAGCTGCAATTTCTCCTCCGACAAGAATACTTGCCTTTCCATGTTCTCTTACTATTTTCATGGCACTCTCCCTTTGCTGTGAATAATTATTTGTATCACTTTTTATTATAGTATCAATTGACAGCATTTTCAAGGATAAAAACACCGTTTCGATATTTTTTGTAAGAATGTTTTACCTTGACATAAATATGGGTGTATGATATACTCTCATAAAGAGACGGTTTGTCTTATTGAGAGGTGCTTATGAGAACGAAAAGTACACAAACAAAAAAGCGTATTACAGACTACATAGATACATTTTACTTTGAGCACGGTATGGCTCCGACTATCAGAGAGATCGAGGCGGGCACGGGAGTGCCGCGTCCTACGGTGCAGAGGTATCTTGCCGCTATGCGGGATGCCGGAGAGATCGAGTACAACGGAGGCAGAAGACGCATAGAGACCGAGAGAACGCAAAAGATCTCTGACGAGGGCTACGTC
>JAZNOK010000168.1:0-1833 GCA_045580775.1 Eubacteriales bacterium | reverse complement strand
TGAGCTTTGGGACGGGCGTTTTTCGTCCCGAAAAGGAGAAAAATATGGAAAAGATCACAGGACTTGATTTTAAAATCAAGGAAATGGCAGGGCGTATACGTGAGTTACGAGAGATCGAAGGACTCACTGTAGAAGAAATGGCAAAAAAGACTGCCGTAACTACCGAGGAGTATATTGCATCCGAGGCAGGAGAGTGCGATCTGAACTTTGCGTTCATATATAGATGTGCTCTTGCATTCAACGTCGACGTTACAGACATTATTGAAGGCTACAGTCCTAAGCTGAAATCATACACCGTCACCAGACGCGGAGAGGGACAGAAGATAGAGCAAGCACACGGCATGGTATACTACAACCTTGCCCCTACTTTTCTCAACAGAATAGCAGAACCTCTGTATGTGCGATCAGCTTACAGCGAAGAAGCTCAGCACAAGGATATCGAACTTACCACTCATGAAGGTCAGGAATGCGATATCATTATAGAAGGAAAGCTCAAGGTACAGATCGGTGAGCACAAGGTTATACTTGAACCCGGCGACAGCATCTACTACGACTCATCCACACCTCACGGAATGATAGCCGTTGACGGACGCGACTGCTTGTTCTATGCCATAGTTCTCAATCCTACAGGTGCACCCATACCGGAGCTTGTCAGCACAGAAACGATCAAAGCAACAAGCACGCTCAGGGCTGACGATGCTGACCGTATATACAAACAGTATGTTGATATAGAAAAGGATGAAAACGGCACACCAACTTCGATCAAGTTCAAAAATACTGAAAAATTCAACTTTGCGTTTGACCTGGTTGACGCTCTTGCGGAGAAAAAACCGGACAAACTTGCGATGCTCCACATATCAAAGGACAACACGGAACGTCGCTTTACCTTCAAAGACATTAAGCGTGCATCAAATCAGGTAGCAAATTACTTCAAGTCTTTGGGCATTAAGCGTGGAGATAGAGTAATGCTCGTTCTCAAGCGTCATTATCAGTTCTGGTTCTCAATGATAGCTCTGAACAAACTGGGAGCTATTGCTATTCCAGCTACAAACCAGCTGCAGGAGCATGATTTTGAATACCGTTTCAAGAAAGCCGGCGTAACCGCTATCGTTTGTACAGCTGATGACAACACCGCAGAACAGGTAGATCTCGCAGCTCAAAACTGCCCTACTCTAGTACACAAAATGATAGTAAACGGCGAGCGTGATGGGTGGAGAAGCTTTGATGAAGAGTATCCGCTCTACAGCACACATTTCTATCGCACTGAACAAAGTCCCTGCGGCGATGACCTGATGCTCATGTACTTTACATCAGGCACAAGCGGATATCCGAAGATCGCGGCACACAACTACAAATATCCTCTCGGTCATTTCCATACGGCGAAATTCTGGCACAATGTTGACCCGGAGGGATTGCACTTTACCATTTCAGATACAGGCTGGGCAAAGGCAATGTGGGGCAAGCTCTACGGTCAATGGCTGTGTGAAGCAGCGACATTTGTCTACGACTTTGACCGTTTTGATGCAGAAGAAATACTGCCCATGTTCGCAAAATACAACATAACCACCTTCTGTGCTCCTCCTACGATGCTCAGAATGATGGTAAAACAGGATATTTCCCGTTTTGATCTTTCTTCTGTCAAACACATGACTACGGCAGGAGAAGCTCTCAATCCTGAGGTCTACCGTCAGTTTGAAAAAGCAACAGGACTGCAGATACTTGAGGGCTTCGGTCAGACAGAGAGCACAATGATCATAGGAAACATGACAGGTGCTCCTCACAAGATCGGTTCCATGGGCAAGCCCGCACCTATCTATGACGTTGATATCATAG
>JAZNOK010000167.1:0-2584 GCA_045580775.1 Eubacteriales bacterium | reverse complement strand
CCCCGAGCAGACCACAGCCCCCGATGATACTATCCTCTGCACTCCGCTGCCTGACGTCGAGCAGGTGATCGACTTTTCCTCTCAGCCGAGCGGAGAAGAAAAGCTGTCATCTATCGGCTCTGCTTCCATCTCGGACAAAGCTAAGGTGGATTACTTCAAGTCCGGCGACGGCAGACTGATTCCCGATCACACAAATCCCCTGATCATAACGACATCAGAGGGTTATGAGTTCTATGATATTTCCAAAAAGATCCCCCTCAAGCTCGAACAGCACCACGTACAGCAGCTGCTGACGGTAGGGGAAAGTGAGTATCTGGTGGACTTTATCTGGTGCGTAACAGATGACGGAAAGCTGACCGTGCTCAACGCAGAATACCTCAATACCCTGACCGTAGCAGACAGCGATACACCTCTTGCCGCTATGCCCCGTGTAATAGACGGCAGGGACAAGGATGTACTTTTGCTCCTGCCTGTCAGCTCAGACTCTTCCGCGTCCGACACACCGTCAGATCCCGCCCCCCTTTCGGCTGATGCCCACATGACCGTATATCCTGTGCTCTACAGCCTGGAAGACGGCAGGATCACGCATATAGCATCACAGCAGGATCTGGCATTTGTGCCGTACATAAGCTCCATTACACTCGATCCGTCTCTTTGCTATGCGGTGATACGCGGCGGAGACGATGACCGTGCTTATCTCTATGATATAACAAAAAAGAGCAGTACCCCGCTCCCTGCGGACACCTTCTCCTGTCACTTCATAGATGAAACGCACCTGTACTATAATGTCTTTGAGCAGGATCACATATCCGGTTATCTTCTCTCTCTCTCAGAGCCTGCCGAGCCTGTACGGGTATTTGATCCCACACGCTACGGGCAGGAAGGGGTCAGCACAGACACAAGGCCCATCCCCGGTGCAAGGTATTCATTTGTATTCAGAGCCGAGTTGCACACGGCTATAGTCATAGACCTGTCAAACGGCAAGGAATACACGCTCGGCGGATTTGGCTTTTCGGATATTACAAGCATTGATATAAGCCGCGACGGCAGACAGATCGTGTTCTCAAACATGGGAGAACACGACAACGGAAGTTACGTTGTCAGTGAGATGGCAATATTCGACACCGAAAGCGGCAAGTTTATCAGTATCACCAGAACAGGCGGATCTGCAAGGAGCGAATTTGATGCTTTCTTTGTCGGGGACGGCAGGATCGCCATCATATCATACCCCAACAGTCCTACAGACACTGACAGCTTCTTTGTCAGTCTGTATACAATAAACACAGATAACTCCCAAGCCCCCTCCCCTGACCCGACACTTCCCGGAGAGGGAGGCGGCAGTCCGTCGGACTCAGACACACCTGCCGACACTTCAGCCGATACATCACAAAGCACCCCTCCCGCATCCCCTGCAGCTGACACCGATGCAAACATGCTCTGACACTGCACGCAGTTCGGCTTTTTCTCTGATGCGATCACTATTTTTCTTCTCTGTCCGTGACAGGGCAGAGAGCTGATATGAGAAAGATCCTTCTCATATATCGGTTTTTCGGGGATCTTGGTATTTTCTCAATTTTCCGTATAGCTTAAATAGCCGCAAGGACACTCACGACAAGGGTTCTTGCGGCTGTTTTTCTCTATATGTTAAACCTTTGCGGCAACCGACGCCGTTTTTTTCTCTTTTCGGTTCAAATCAAGCGTAGTGCGGTGTCACTTTCCATCAGGTGAACAATGATCCTTTGAAAGGGCGTCTGATGCTCGTCTGACAAACAATACGGATCTTCATATTTTCTGCGGCAGCAGTAACCGTCAAAGTCTCGGCGATAGTTTGCATAAGTTTGCATATTGAATTTTTGTATCGGAAATAATTAAAACATAGAAAAATTTTTGTTGCAAAACCTGCCTCTGTGTGATATGATATTAGAGTAAGGGGATATACAGGATCTTTGTCCTGCCCGATATTATTAAAATGAGAGGTGAGAACATGGACGGCAGTAGTTGTGGTCGAAGTCAGGACATGGGTGTAATATATATCGCCGCGGACGCTGTCGTGTTTGCATTCTGACCGTGCGGTGTTTTTCGGTATAGCCGCAGAGTGAGTGCGGCGGTATATGCTTTTTTCATCCAATGTCCGCATCCGAGGGCAACTCTACCTTTGCACAGGGCGAGCATGAGCTTTTTTCGGGGGGCGGTATTTTTTATGCCTTTTTTCAAAAATGCACATTGCCTCTTGCCCTTATCCATTAAGTAAAGGAGGAAAACAACCGATGAACACACAGACAGTTTCTCAGCCGGCTGTCCGCCCTGACTACAGGGAGGAGATAACCGCACTTGTAAAGAGCAACCTCACTCCTAAGCTGATGAGGGAAAGGCTCGTTGACTACCACGAAAACGATATAGCTTCTATCATTGAAGGACTCGCAAAGGACGAGAGGATGAGGCTGTATTCGATACTCGGCACAGACAGACTCGCTGACGTGCTCGAATATGTAGACGATCCCTCGCTTCTGCTGGGGGAACTCAATGTAAAAAAGAGAGTCGAGATACTCTCGAGAGTGGAGGTCAGCTTCGCTGTGGAGCACCT
>JAZNOK010000166.1:0-5183 GCA_045580775.1 Eubacteriales bacterium | reverse complement strand
AAGGTCTTGGAATGAATGATCGAGCTGACAGCGAGAGTGATATCAGCCGAGCTGTCTATGATAGCAGGTGTATTGCCGGCACCGACACCGATGGCGGGTTTGCCTGAAGAATACGCCGCACGTACCATTCCGGGTCCGCCTGTGGCGAGTATTATATCCGACTCTTTCATAACTGTGTTTGTCATGTCCAGCGAAGGGACATCTATCCAGCCGATTATGTCCTCGGGAGCTCCTGCGGCGACAGCCGCCTCAAGGATGAGCTTTGCCGCGGCAATAGTGCTGTTTTTTGCTCTCGGATGAGGGCTGATAACAATGCCGTTTCTGGTCTTGAGTGCGAGCAGACACTTGAATATTGCGGTAGAGGTGGGATTGGTGGTAGGTATAACTGCTGCGATTACACCGATAGGTTCGGCTATCTTTTTTATTCCGTAGGCAGAGTCTTGCTCGATGACTCCGCATGTCTTGGTGTCCTTGTAGGCGTTATATATATATTCGGAAGCATAGTTGTTTTTGATGACCTTGTCCTCGACTATGCCCATGCCGGTCTCTTCAACTGCCATTTTTGCCAGGGGGATTCTGGCCTTGTTCGCGGCAGAAGCCGCCGCGAAAAATATACGGTCTACCTCATCCTGCGTGTAGAGTGCGTACTTTTTTTGTGCTTCGCGTACCCGCACAAGAAGAGTCTCAAGAGCCACAACGCTGTCCGTCATCGTGTAGGTTGCGTTTCCCATGTTGTTTCCTCCGATTTTTTTAAAATGGTGATTCTTATCCGCCGCAAAGAAGTGTCCGGACGGCACTACCGAGCGACTTTGTTATTATTTTAACAAAGTTCGACGGTTTTTGCAATTATTAAAATGTTAACGAACGTTATAAAAAATGATATGCCTCCGATTTTTCTGACTTGAGCTTTTCAGAAAAACACAAAAACCACAGCCGACATCAGGTGTAATGTGTGTCGGATGTGGTTTTTTGACAGCAGAAGAATGCCGGTTGTCATGATTGTGAAATGCTGTTATTGTTGATCTGTATGTTGTGAGCTTCGTTTGAGTAGGTGTCCTTTTGCGAGCAGCCGGCACGTCCTCCGCCGGCACATGCACACGCACATGCACATGCACACGCACATCCCCCTCCCATGCCGCCGCGGTGGTATCCGTGGGAGGAAGACACATGCTTATCGAGCTCTTTTTTGTAGTTCGGGTTTATTCTGCCGTACTTATGTACAGGATGGCCGTATCTGACAAGGAATCCCCTGCCGCGTCGGTAGGAAACATGGCTGTCGATACATGTGATCTGCAAAAGCACCAGTAAGAAAATTACTATCAGGACAAGTATCAGAAGATCCAGTTTTTGAGTTGCCAGCTCGTTTTCACATCCTGAGTCGTTAAATTCCTCAAACTCTACTGTTCTCGGAGAGGAAAACGCCCCTGTGCTGTATCCGACATCCATGACAACATATCCGCCTGCATCCAAGTCCCCTTCCCAAATATGAGAGCCGACTGCCTGTCGGTTGGCGTTTGAGGAGTTCAGATACATAGAGTCTTTCCATTCGAATGAGTAATGCTCGATGGGAGTAGCATTAAACCACCCCGGTACAAACTGATAAAAATACCCATCCTCACCTTGGCAGAGCATCTGACGCTGGTTTACCGTGAATGAAAACTCCACCGTTTCTTTGCTTATATACGGACGTGCAAAATATAGCTGCAGCGATACGTAGTCTCCGTAGGAATATTTTTCATAGCTGCTGACAGTATCGGAGACTGCTGACGGATAGATGTCAAAATCCTTGTTTGCCATGCCTATCTCTACCCATGTCAGCGGCTGCTCTGTATCCAGAGCCTCCCATACAAATAAATACTCTATGTCCAGCGTCCCATCGGGACAGGGGCTGACACTGACCTTGTATTCCTTTATGACGTCCTGCGGTTTTGGCTGATAAGCGATAAAGAGCAGTAATGTCAGTATCTGACCCAGTACGCACAGCACCAAAATGACAGTCTTTGCTATCGGAAATGAACGGTTCTTTTTTATGTAGCTGTTTGAGTAGATGTCATGGTCGTAGTTCTTTTTTCGTCTCTTTTTACCCACAGACTACACCCCCTCTCGAAACGGACAGCCAAGAGCCTGAGCATCAGTCATTGCTCTGAGAGCCATGCACTTTTTGTTTTGCCATATATCAGCAAAGGAGTCGGTCAGGATGTTTGGAAGCTCCGAGTCATCCGAGAGCCAGCTCTGGCAGGGGATGACTGTGCCGTCGGGAGTTATTGCCATGTTGGAGAGTGCGGCACCGCACATGGGTACATTGAGAGAAAGACTCTCCAGCTTTTCTTTTGATACCAGCCCCGGAGAAGTGAAATCCATTTCCATTCCGTGCTTGTCACAATACTCTTTTGCGTCTTTTAATATGCTGTACAGCTCGTCCTCTGACAGATCTGAGTCAGCGTGCTTTGACCGGGCTTTTCCCGTGCAGATCAGTCCGCTCAGAGTTACAAAACGCACCCCGAGTGAGCGGACAAGCTTCAGAGTGGGCAGATAGTCCGCATTCTGTCTTGTCAGAGGGGTGTTTATGCTGATGTCCAGTCCCGCCGATACGGCGTTTTTGATACCGTCGAGTGTTTGCCTAAAATGATCCCCTCCGACAAGTGAGTTGTGTGTCTGCTCGTCATGAGAGTAAAATGTGACCTGAACACTGTCAAGTCCCGCTGCCCTCAGAGACGAGGCAAGCTCAGGGGTAAGATTGATACCGTTGGTGTTCAGTCTCGTAATATGCCATTTTGCATATTCGACAAGCTCAGCTATATCTCGGCGTACCGTAGGTTCTCCGCCTGTGAATGTAAGCATAGGCACGCCTGCTTTGTGCAGTTTGTCTATTGCACACTTCCATTCTTTTGTTGTGAGCTCTTTTGAAGATGAGAGCGGCTGACCTGCCGCATAGCAGAATGCACACTTCTGATTGCAGTTCCACTGTCCATCAGAGTCTGTCATGGCACTTACCATCAGATCCATGCGGTGAGGTGCGGTCATGTTCGCGGAATATTCACGCACAGACATCTTTTCGATCTCAGCATCCGGCCTTTTGCCTCTGGCAATTTCAAAGAGCACATCCAGCATCCATTCAAGATCCGCTCTTACATATTCGTACCTGACACTTGGGTATACACGCAGAGTATCTTTTACTGTGGTGTTGATGATGTCTTCGATATCGCTATCACAGATCGGTTTGCCGTCATACGTGTTGACCCGGTTCATGAATGCAGTGAGCATGATAGCCCATGAATAGCCGACCGGCAGCAAGTAATAGCCGTTTAGGATGAGCACATACGGAGGGTTTCCGTTCAGACGGAATTTGGGAGGTACCAGATGCATTCTGACTACGCCCGGACCGTCAGGATCAAAGGTACAGTGAACTACGCCTTGTTTGTACGCTTTGTACTGAGCAATTTTGTTTTTTATATTCATAGTGTCCTCTTTTAGCTTTATCCTTGCAAAAATCTTTGTTTTGTTTCGCTGAGCTTGTCTATGAAGATACGGTCGAGCTTTGTGAGCTTGTAGTCTTTTTTATATACGAGGATGTCTTTGTATATTTTGGTATTTCGGCTGCATTTTTTTGTTATCAGTCCGTATCTGTCGAGGGTCTTTTGCGGAATCGGGGATACCCACATGAATGTATCCTTGTTTTCCGAGAGCAGATCAAACTGACTTGCTCTCTCAAAGACAAATATACGTCTGTCGATGTTGTCGGGAAGCTCGCTTTTTACTACCTTGGATGCCGGCAGTGCAGGAACGTACGGATCGGCATGAGCTATCTCGATATAGCTCTCGAGATCATCAAAAGAGATGTTTTCTATCTGTGCAAGCGTCGAGTCGCGGCTCATTACCAGAACGTAGGAAAACTCGGCTATCATCTCGTATGTCAGTCCTTTTTCCTCGAGCATCGCCTTGAAATACTTGTCATAGTTTTCGGCATAGCGGAGTATACCCAGCTTGTAATCTGAGTCTATGATGTTGTGGATCGTTCTGGCAGAGTTTGTTTCTTTGTAAAACAGTTCGGCACTGTCTGTATCAATGCACTTTGAGAACTGAGCGAAAGCTTCCGATATATAGCAGGCACGCGGTACGGAAATAGAAAATTGCTGTTTTTTCGGTGTGCCGTGCTTGTATAGGTTCTCTACCTGGTCTATTTGACGCAGTATTCCTTCAGCATAACCGATGAACTCCTCCCCCTCGGGAGTGAGCAGCATTCCCTTGGCAGTACGGTTGAAGATAGTAATGCCCAGTTCCGCCTCCAGCTCCTTTATAGAGCGGCTGAGGTTGGGCTGGGCTATGAGCAAAGTTTCGGATGCACGTCCGAGCGATCCCGCACGGGCAACCTCGAAGGCATATTTCATGTGTAGTATGTTCATGTGTGTACCTGCCGGCAAATAATGATTTCACCCTGTATTATACCACACGATATGTCTGCAAGCAACTGCTTTTTTTCTCACGGTATAAACTTCACTGTGAAAAAGAACCGTATTTTTGTCTTGCCTGTGCCTGCTTTTGTATGTTAAAATATAATATACAAGTATGTATACTGAAATATAATGTGTAAGTTTGTATATAAAAATACATAGGTTGTGGATATACAGGCTTATGCAAAAAAGAAATAGGAGAGCTGACAAGTATGAAAACAAAATGGACAAAAGAGCAGGCATGCGAGTGGTATTCAAAGCTCGGATGGCTCAGAGGCTGTAATTTTATCGGGAGCGACTGTGCGAACAGAATTGATATGTGGCAGAGCTACGGCTCGGAACAAAGACTGAAAAATGCCGACCGCGAGCTTGAGCTTTGCGAAAAGATCGGATTTAATACAGTCAGATATCTTGTTGAGTTTGACGTTTGGTATCAGGAGCGAGAGAGCTTCATGGATATACTGGAGCAGTATATAGCCCTTGCTGCCAAGCACGGACAGCTCGTCATGCTCTGCCTTGCAAACGAGGCACAGCTTCCCCGCGGGGATAAATATACTCCAAAGCCCCTCGGTGAGCAGTTCTACGCACTCGGATATCATCAGGGAAGATTGCCCTTGACCGACGAGCAGAAGGCACTCCCTGCTTATCATGTGATGGAGCGTCCGGAGCTCAAGCCTCTTTACATAGAGATGGTACAGCAGATAGTAGGCAAGTACAGAGACGACCCCCGCG
>JAZNOK010000165.1:0-27097 GCA_045580775.1 Eubacteriales bacterium | reverse complement strand
AAAGGAGAATACAACATGAAGCTTGATGCAAAAGAATTTGAACAAAGAATGAAGAAGAGCGTTGACTCTTATGTAAAGGAACTTTCTTACATCCGTGCAGGAAGAGCAAATCCTGAAATACTCAACAGAATTTGTGCCGATTATTACGGTACGCCGACTCCTATACCTCAGATGGCACAGGTTAGCATGCCTGATGCACGTACACTTGCAATTCAGCCTTGGGATGCAAGCACAGTAAAGCTCATAGAAAAGGCAATTTTGGCATCTGATATTGGAATCACTCCTATCAGCGACGGAAAAGTAATACGACTTACCTTCCAGCCTCCTACGGAAGAAAAAAGAAAGGAACTTTCGAAGCAGATATCAAAGATGGGAGAAGACGCAAAGGTTGCAATAAGAAATATTCGCCGCGATGCAAACGACAAAGCGAAAGACATGAAAAAGAACGGCGAAATGACAGAGGATGAGCAAAAAGCATCCGAAAAGAGCATCCAAGACATAACTGACAAGATAATAAAGGAAATAGACACTATTACCTCTGATAAGACAAAGGAAATAATGACTGTTTAATCCATTTTAATTTTAACGGCAAAAGCAACAGTCGTGTTGCTTTTGCCGATTTTATAGGTGAAAAATGTTATTTAAAAAAACAAAAGCATCACAAACTGACATGAGAAAAACTCAAGTCGACGAAAAACTCCGACACATTGCTTTCATCATGGACGGAAATGGCAGATGGGCACAGGCAAAAGGCATGCCAAGGGAATTTGGTCATAAAAAAGGTGCCGAAGTCTTCAAAGATCTTGTTGAATACTGCGGCGATATAGGAATAAAGCATGTCACGGTTTATGCCTTTTCCACCGAAAACTGGAAAAGACCACAAAAAGAAATCGACGCAATAATGGATCTTCTTCTAAAGTATCTTGGAGAAGCCGAAGAAGAACTGACACAGAAAAACTTTCGTATTGTATTTCTCGGTGATAAAAGCGTATTCTCTGATACCATGAGGCAAAGAATGGAGTATATCGAACAGTTGGCTATAGAGCGGGAAAGAATTTTGAACATTGCTCTGAACTACGGCTCACACGATGAGATAGTACATGCCGTCAATACATTGATCAAACAAGGAAAGACGAAGATTACAAAAGAAGATATCGACTCCGCCCTCTACACATACCAAAGTCCATACCCTGATCTGATAGTAAGAACCGGCGGTGATCTTCGATTATCCAACTTTATGCTTTGGCAAGCTGAATACTCAGAGCTATACTTCACAAATACTTTATGGCCTGATATGACTCATGACGATGTTGACCTTGCCGTAACGGAATTCTACAAAAGAAAACGACGCTACGGTGCAGTATGATTTTTTACTTTCAATATATTTCAAGTTGAGGATATAATATGCTAACTCGAATTATTACCGGAGTGGTACTGGCTGTTTTTATACTAATACCGGGAATTGTGTTTTCGCACACTTTTGTGCTCACGCTTATCTGCTCTGTTTTTTCATGTATCGGAGTATATGAAATAGTTAAGTGCTTTGATCAAAAAAACATGCTGGAGATCCTGATACCTTCAATGGCTGTCGGTATGAGTATGCCGTCACTCGTCAGATATACATTCTCCGGAAACGGTATATATGTAATGATAGCGTTAATGACTGTATACACCTTCTATGTATTCGCTCTTCCGGTTTTTACCAATAATCGACTGGTTTTTGATGATATTGCAAAAACCGCATTAATGACAATATACATATCTGCTGGATTCAGCTCCATAGTATTACTAAGAGACCTAAAAGACGGACAGTATCTGTTCATTATGGTATTTATCGGAGCATGGATAACCGATATATTTGCTTACTTTTCCGGCATGCTGTTCGGAAAACATAAACTAACGCCCGTCATCAGTCCTAAAAAAACTATTGAAGGGTCTATCGGAGGAATCATTCTTTGTACTATAGCTTTTTTAGGATATGGCCTGATCTTAAACAAGTTTCTTTGCGTGTCTATAAATCTGCTATTGTACGCAATACTTGGTTTTTTTGCGTCATTAGTTTCGCAACTTGGGGATCTGGTAATGTCAGCTATCAAAAGAAAGCATGAAGTAAAAGACTACGGCGTGATATTTCCGGGACACGGCGGTGTGCTTGACAGATTTGATTCAATAATAGCTGTCGCACCCGTACTGTATCTTTTGTGCTATGCTGCATTTTAGTAATTTGTGAGGTATAAACATGTCAGAATGCTTTGACTATTCAAATATAAAAGTCGGAGTGCTTGGATCTACCGGGTCTGTCGGAATACAGGCACTGGATGTAATAAGAGCACACAAAATCAAGCTGGATTTTCTCAGTGCTAACACAGATACACAAAAACTCGAGAGTCAGATACGTGAGTTTAGACCGCGGGCAGTAGCAATGGCTGATGCAGCATCCGCAAAAGAGCTTGCAGTAAAGATATCTGACACAACCACAAAGGTTTATGCAGGTTCAGACGGTATCATTGACATGATACATGATTCTGACGCTACTACTGTAGTAAACGCAATCTTAGGTGTAGCGGGACTTCGGCCTACTTTAGCCATACTGGAAAGCAATAAAAGATGTGCACTCTCAAATAAGGAGAGTCTCGTTTGTGCGGGTAATGCCGTAAATGCCATGGCACGCAAACATAATGCCGAAATAATTCCTGTAGACAGTGAGCACAGTGCAATTTTTCAAGCACTCGGAACAACAGACCGAAAGCTGATAAAAAAATTGCTGTTGACTGCATCCGGAGGACCTTTCTTTGGCTTTAACAAAGAACGTCTTTCTACAGTCACAAAAAAAGATGCTTTGGCACATCCCACATGGAAGATGGGGGCTAAGATAACAGTCGACTCAGCTTCTCTGATGAATAAAGGATTTGAGGTCATTGAGGCTGTTCATCTGTTCGACGTAGCACCTGATAACATTGAAGTGATCGTTCACCGTGAAAGTATAATACACTCTATGGTGGAATATATTGATAATACGGTCATTGCACAGATGTCAGTTCCTGATATGAGCTTATGTGTGCAGTACGCGATAACTCATCCTCTGAGAACACCATCGGTCACCCCCGAGCTTGATCTGACAACAATTGCTAAACTGACATTCGCCCATCCTGATACAAAGACATTTCCTCTTCTTGATCTTGCGTTCAGAGCTGCCAGATCAAACAGCCCTTCCCCATGTGCAATGAATGCCGCAAACGAAATTGCGGTAGCAGCTTTTCTGCGTGAAGAGATATCATTTGACAAAATGACCGAATGCGTTATCAATACGACAGAAAGATTCATGAATAGAAAAGACCTATTTGATGTTGATGCGTTATTTGATATTGACAGCGAAGCACGGATTCTTGCAAAAGAGTTTTTGAATATTAGATGAAAGTGAGTTTATAGTGAGCACCCTGATTTATATTATTCTTGCAGTATTGATGTTCGGTATTTTTATATTCATACATGAATTCGGCCATTACTTTTTTGCAAGATTATTTAATGTATCAATTACTGAGTTTTCAATCGGAATGGGAAAGAGTATACTCAGTAAAACTTCAAACAAAACAGGAATAAAGTATTCGCTCGGCATTCTTCCGATAGGTGGATATGTTGCCATGGTGGGAGAAAATGAAGAGTCAGATGATCCCAATGCTCTGTCAAAAAAGCCTGCATGGCAAAGATTTATAATTGTCATAGCCGGAGCCATAGTCAATCTTGTATTTGGTATAATATTGATGCTATGTCTCGTGGTAATGACTTCAGGTAACGGAATATACACAAACCAGATACACGGTTATGCACAAGATCCGGACTATGAGATAAGCTCAAATCAGTACGGACTGATGGCAGACGATACGGTGATCAAGGTTGACGGAAAAAGAACATACAACGCTTATGATGTCAGCTATGAGATCATGCGAAAAGGAACAAAACCTATAGATATTACTGTGGTCAGAGATGGTACTGAAGTAGAACTTGATGGAGTTGTATTCCCAACTGTTGAAACCGAAGGTGTAACTTTTGGTAGTATGGATTTTATAATCAAGTCAAAAAAAGCTACTTTCGGAGGAATTATTACTCATACTCTACAACGCTCAGCTATGACTGTACGAATGGTGTGGGAGTCGCTGTTCGATCTTGTTAGCGGCAGATACGGCATTCAAGCAGTTTCTGGGCCTGTCGGAATAACCGAGACAATAGTGGAAGCAACAGATGAAGCTGTAACAACTAAAGATTGGTCATCTGTTATTTACATTGCAGCTATCATTTGTATAAACCTCGGCGTAATGAACTTGCTTCCTCTGCCTGCTCTGGACGGAGGGCGTCTTGCTTTTATAATAATTGAAATGATTTTCAGAAGACCTGTTCCTGCCAAAATTGAAAACGCAATACATGCCGCAGGAATGTACCTGTTGCTTTTGTTCATGCTCTTTATCAGTCTCAAAGACGTATGGACTCTGATGTTCAAATAACAATGGAGGTACGATATGAATGACTCTATCACAAGAAGAATCTGTAAAACCGTAACAGTTGGAAAAGTCGTACTCGGAGGCAGCTCTCCTATTGCAATCCAATCAATGACAAATACCGACACGCACAATTTTGAATCAACAAAGGAACAGATTATTGCACTGCAAAACGCAGGATGCGATATTGTCAGAATAACACTTCCTACGACCGAATCTGTAAATACAGTATATAAGCTAAAAAACGATCCATTGGTCAAAATTCCGATTGTAGGGGATATACATTTTGACTACCGTATTGCTGTTGCTGCAGCAGATGCCGGTATAGACAAGATCAGAATCAACCCCGGAAATATTGGATCAGACGAAAGAGTTAAAGCAGTAGCACAAGCCTGCAAAGTCAGATCAATACCTATAAGAATAGGAGTAAACAGCGGTTCTGTAGAAAAGCAAATACTTGAAAAACACGGCGGTCCAACACCTGCCGCATTATGTGAGAGTGCACTCTATCACGCTTCCCTTCTGGAAAAGTATGATTTTGATGATATAGTAATATCTGTAAAAGCATCAAGCCCGCTCTCAACCATATTCTCCTACAGAAAACTCGCCGGACTTTGCAACTATCCTCTGCATCTTGGTGTGACAGAAGCCGGCGGAGCTGAGTCAGGAGCAATAAAAAGTGCAGTTGGAATCGGAACACTGCTTGCAGAAGGTATCGGAGATACAGTAAGAGTATCTCTGACAGCCGACCCGATAAAAGAAATACATGCCGCCAAAAGCATCCTTTCATCACTTGATTTGGATATAAACAAAGGACTGGAAATCGTAGCGTGTCCGACCTGTGGCAGAACAAAAATAGATCTAATTGAGCTACTCGGCAGATTTGAAAAAGCGGTTGATGACAATTGTTTAAGATCTAAGAAAGCCAAAGTAGCTTTAATGGGTTGTATTGTCAACGGCCCAGGCGAAGCAAAAGAAGCTGACATCGGAATTGCCGGTGGCATTGGTGAAGCTGTCTTTTTCCGTCACGGTGAAATCATAGAAAAAATACCTGAAGATACAATTATTGAAAAGCTGATATCAGAACTAAAAAAACTCTGAGACAAACAGAACTTCATAATATATTAGCAAAAAAACACCTGATAATAGCAAAAAATGCTTTTATCAGGTGTTCTCTTATCTTCTTTTTTTCTTTCTTTCGCAACTGTCGCAGCCACAGTCACTGATCTCATCACCTATATCTACGAGAATGGTATCATCACCTATCCTCTTTACTCTGCACCAGTCGATAAACAGTTCATCTGTCTTTCCTATACAGAAAAAGCTTCCTCTGCTACCCGGAACAACAATAGATAAGATCTGGCCGCTCACTGTATCAAACTCAACATCAATAACGTAACCTAGCCTTCTGCCGTCACAAATGTTGATTACCTCTTTATCTCTGAAATCAGCAATAGTACAGCCCATTTTATCACCCCTAATAACAATACTGTTATATTATATGACAGTATTGAAAAAAGAGTTATTTAGTCATAGCTTTTTCATGCTTTTTCCTAATGTATAGAATAATAATGATATGAACAGAACACCTATCACAGCCCCTGTCATATCTATCAAAACATCCTTAACACTACCTGAGCGACCTTCAATAAAAAGCTGATGTATCTCATCGCTCATTGAATACAAAAGGCAAAAAGAAAGCGAAAGAATGCACTCTGACACACGTCTGAACGAAAAAGTTTCAACAAACAAAAAAGAGAGTACAGCCAAAACAAAATACAAAAACATGTGAGCACCTTTTCTCAGTAGGAACTCAATATTATCTAAAAGCTGAATATCCTCAATATCACCACCGAAAACAGAAACAAACAGCTTTACTATTTGCCTGGTAAGACCCGAACTTCTTTCGGCGGACACCGGTGCACTTTCATGAGACATAGCAAATATTAATACACACCATAGTATGCACAAGCATCCATATACAACTCTTCGCACAAAAGTGCGGTTAACCTTTTTGGATCCTATCATATTCATCCTTCCATAAACTCTCATACTTTTTTGTCATGTACTCAACGCGAAAACGAAGGTTGTAAGTTTTGTATGCATTTTTAGAACAGTCGTCATAACCCGCCGATAACCTACGAACAGCACACGCAAAATCATGTGGATCTCCGCTTTTAAAAACAGCTCCGTCATAACCGTCAGTTACAACATTTGTGTTTCCTCCTGCATCTGAAACCACGCAGGGTTTGAAAGCACTCATAGCTTCCATGACAGAGATACTGGTTGCCTCATTCTTCGGAGAGCAATTGACGAGGATATCACAATCAGAGATCACATCCGTCACATCGCATCTGAAAGGTAAGAGTTTGACATACTCTGTCATACCGTATTCAATAATGTTCTTCTCCAGTTCACTACGATAATCTCCGTCTCCCACTATGAGAAGTTGGTATTTTTTATCAGACTCACTCAAAATTTTGATTCCCTCAATAGCAGTATCTAATCCCTTCTCGCGAACTATCCTTCCTATGTATAAGAGTACCGTATTTTGCGTTTTCTCTTTTGAGTATGCATTAATCTTTTCGCATCCGTTTTCAATAAGCAATATTTCATCAGGATCTATGCCGCTGTTTATTAACTGAGGATAAAGCACATCATTTACTGCAACAGCACGTGTAGTTATAATACGGTTCAAAAATCTCAAAATAATGTTGTATTTTACTTCATTAAAAGTATGCCTTGTATATATGCGAGATTTAACACCGCACAAAAAGGCCGAAAAACGTCCAAAAAATGCACCGTGAGTGTGAACAATGTCAGGAGATATTTCTCTTATGAATCTAAAACATTCAAAAAAACATCTAAGTGACTTTGAGCTATCCGATCCACTCTTTAAGGGTATTACATTTACCCCCGTAGACTGAAAAGCAGATAAGAAAGGGGATGAAGCAGGAATAAGAACATAGTGCTCAAAATTATCCTTGTCAGCATGCTTGATCAGTCTGAGCAAAGTTACACTTGCCCCGCCGACAATAGAATCCGAGCATATATGCATCACCTTGATCATTGTTTTTCTCCATTATATTGACTCAGAGCCCTGAAAGATCAAACTCCGGTGTATAAGAACTGTCTGCACTGCTTCTTTGTTGAAAATAGCCATAAAATCCAAGTTCAAGTGCCAAGTCACAAACACTCCTGTACTCAAAGTCGGTAATATTACGACCGAGTTCTTTAAAAGCAGTCGGGAATTTAGGCGGTGTATACTGGCTCATTAAAGACAAAATAACATCTTCGGTACCTATGCGTTCTTTTATATGTCTTAAAATCTCCATAGAATCATGCCTGTGAGAAGGAAGTACAAGGTGTCTTATTACAACTCCTTTTTTCAAGAGTCCTTCGCTGTCAAAAACAGGAGAGCCTGCAAGCTCCAGCATTTTTTCGGTTGCATTCATAGCATGCAAAAAATAATCTTTACAAGAAGCATATTTATATGAAATATCGTTTGAACAAAATTTGATATCCTGCAAAAACACATCACAGCATGAGGATATCTCTTCTACAGCAGAAATAGTTTCATATCCTCCAGTATTCCATATAAAAGGAATGTCGATTGCATCTTTGACTCTGCGAACAGATGATAATATCGAAGGATAAAACTGAGTTCCGCTGACAAGATTTATATTGTGTACTTTCTTTTCAAAAAGAGATATTATTGTCTCCGAAAGTCTCTGTTCTGAGATCTCACTACCGTATTTCTCATGACTGATTATGGCATTCTGACAAAAAACACACCCCAGAACGCATCCGGAGAAAAATATAGCACCGCTTCCCCTCGTACCGCTGATACAAGGTTCCTCACTTGTATGCACCATGGCCTTTGCCGCTGTAATTTTGTCCGTCATACCGCAAAAGCCGACAGATATTGTTCTGTCGGCTTTGCATTTGCGTGGGCAAAGTGTACACGGCTTATAACTGTAAGCTGACATATATTACCCAAAAATCATAAAATTTTTACCGCTTCATCGAAGCTCTTCCTGTTTTTTTCACGAACAGGATAATTATCCTCCGCATATCCGAGAGCAACAACAAGCTTGATATCCTTTTCATTCGACAAACCAATAATGCTCTTTAGACCTTGTTCATCAAATGCACCCAGAATACATGAAGCAACTCCAAGTGATTGAGCCTGAAGACACATATTCATCACACACATGCCGATATCCATTTCAGCAAAATATCTATGCGGTATACCGCCAAAAGCCGACTCATTTTGCTCTTCCGATACGATGATAAAAGCACTGCATTTATCTGTAAACTTGTTTTTCCCGTTTGCTCGCGTGCACTCACCAACCTGATCTACGATATGCTCAGATAATGCCAGAGTCAAAGTCCAAGGCTGTGAGTTGCGAGCGGAGGGAGATAGCCTGCCCGCTTCAAGAATAGCTAATAGTTTTTCTTTTTCGACAGGATCACCGTTAAAACAACGACACGACTGACGAGTTTGAATCAGTTCAATTATTCCATTCATAACTGAATTATATCCCTGCGAGCGACTGTTCAATATCAGCTATAATATCTTCTACATCTTCAATTCCGCATGAAAACCTAATAAGGTCAGCTGATATCTCGCACTCTTCAAGCTGTTTTTCTGTAAGCTGTCTATGCGTTGTGCTGGCAGGATGCAAAAGGCATGAATGTGCATCGGCGACGTGAGTAGCGATATTTACCATTTTCATACCGTCCATAAACTTTGTAGCAGCCGCTCTGCCTCCCTTGATACCAAATGTAATTACACCACATGTACCGCCAGGCATGTACTTACATGCGAGATCGTAATACTTATTGGACTCAAGACCGGGGTAATTGACCCATGAGATCTTTTCGTGAGACTCAAGATATTTTGCAACAGCAAGAGCATTATCACAATGCTTTTTCATTCTGAGCGAAAGGGTCTCTATTCCTGTGTTAAGAAGGAAAGCATTCATCGGAGCGGGTGTTGAACCAAGATCACGCATCAGCTGTACTACAGCCTTTGTAATATAAGCCCCTTTTCCGAAACGTTCGGTATAGGTGATACCATGGTAGGAATCATCAGGTGTTGTAAGACCCGGGTACTTATCCGCATATTTATTCCAATCGAAATTTCCGCTGTCTACAATAGCACCGCCTACCTGTGATGCATGTCCGTCCATATACTTTGTGGTAGAGTGAGTTACGATATCTACACCATGTTCAAAGGGACGGCAGTTAGCAGGTGTCGGGAAGGTATTATCTACAATCAACGGAACGCCGTGCGAATGTGCCGCGTTTGCAAATTTCTCAAAATCAAGAACGATAAGTGCAGGATTTGCAATTGATTCCGCAAAAACCGCTTTTGTATTTTCTTTAAATTCAGCATTAAGATCTTCGATCGAAATATCGGGATGAACAAATGTGACATCTATGCCCATTCGCTTCATAGTTACAGCTAGAAGATTGTAGCTGCCACCGTAAATCGCAGAAGAAGCAACAATATGATCTCCTGCAGAACAAATATTAAACAAACTAAAGAATGTAGCCGCCTGTCCGGAAGATGTCAGCATAGCCGCCACTCCACCCTCCAGAGCTGCAATTTTAGCCGCAACAGCGTCTGATGTGGGATTTTGCAATCTGGTATAGAAATAACCGCTTGCTTCAAGGTCAAATAGTGCCCCCATATCATCACTGGACATGTACTTAAAAGTAGTAGACTGAACTATCGGAATAGTTCTAGGTTCACCGTTTCCCGGAGTGTAACCTGCATGAAGAGCGTTTGTATCAAATTTGTAGCTCATAATTACGCCTTTCTGTTATATAATTGGTCAATGTTATTTTTTAGGGAAGCTGTCTTTAAGTCCTACAATACGGTTAAAGGTATTTTCGTGCTTCGAGTCCTTTATATAATACCCAAAACGTACAAACTGAAATCTTGTTCCATCAGGCTCATCATAAACGGAAGGCTCTACCTTGCAGCCTTCGTGTTTGATTGCGGAATTGATATTGAGATAATCATCATAGGTCTTGTCCTCAGGAATATCAGCAACATTCTCAATATTGAACAGCTTCTCATAATGCATGATGGTAGCATCAACAGCAAAGTTCTCAGAGAGCCAATGTATAGTTCCCTTCACTTTTCTTCCGTCTGTGGGCATACCGTTTCCTGTTTCGATATCAGCAGTGCAAAGTATTTCGGTAACGTTTCCGTCTGAGTCTTTTATGATCTCGTTGCAACGAACTATATACGCACCCATCAGACGAACTTCACCGTCGGGTTTCATTCTGAAGAACTTTGGAGGCGGAACCTCGGCAAAATCCGATGCGTCTATAATAATATTTCTGGTGAAAGGCACCTTTCTTGTACCGGCATCAGGGTCATTTGGATTGTTAGGAAGTTCAAAATATTCGACCTTGTCCTCAGGATAGTTTGTAATAGTGATTTTAATCGGTTTTTCAATTGCAATCTTTCTTTTTGCCTTCATATTGAGCTCTTCTCTTATGCAATGTTCGAGAAGGTCAGAATCAACAAGACTGTTTGCTTTTGCAATGCCGGCACGACGGATAAAGTCAAATATTGCCTCAGGAGTATAGCCCCTTCTGCGAAGTCCGCAAATCGTCGGCATTCTGGGATCATCCCATCCGTCAACGAGCTTTTCCTCGACGAGCTTTCTGAGATATCTCTTACTCATTACGGTGTTTGTTACATTCAGTCGTGCAAATTCTCTTTGCTTTGGCTTTTGTTCAAATCCAATATTATCAACCACCCATTCATAGAGAGGACGGTGATTCTCAAACTCAATGGAACACATTGAGTGTGTGATACCTTCAAGTGCATCCTGAATAGGATGTGCATAGTCATACAAAGGATAAATACACCATTTGTCTCCTTGTCTGTGATGAGAGGTATGAACAATACGGTAGATAGCAGGGTCACGCATGTTCATATTTGGCGAAGCCATATCTATCTTTGCTCTCAGAGTCTTTGCTCCGTCAGGAAACTCTCCGTTTTTCATACGTTCAAAAAGATCCAGATTTTCCTCTATACTTCTATCTCTGTAAGGGCTGTTCTTTCCAGGAGTGCTAAGTGTCCCTCTGTACTCTCTCATCTGCTCGGCATTCAGATCACAGACAAATGCCTTGCCGTCTTTTATGAGTTTAATAGCAAATTCATAGCATTTATCAAAATAATCCGAACCGTAAAAAACACCACCGTCAGGTATCGCACCAAGCCACGTCAGATCCTCATAAATAGACTCGACATACTCATTATCCTCTTTTACGGGATTTGTATCGTCATAGCGAAGGTTAAACTTACCTCCGTATTTTTTTGCAATAGAGCTATTGATATATATAGCCTTTGCACTACCAATATGCAGGTATCCGTTTGGTTCAGGAGGAAAACGTGTATGCACGTGAGTATAAGCACCCGATGCAAGATCCTCGTCTATTATCTCTTCAAGAAAATTCTTTGATTCCTCAGACATTGAAATTTACCGTCCTTTTTGTATATACTATTTTAACAGTTCTATTTGTGAATTCAGTCTCTGTATGACCTTTTTAGCTCCGAGAACTTTCATGACCTCATACATATCAGGTGATACAGTCTTTCCTGTAACGGCAATCCGTATAAACATGCTTACGTCACCGACGTTACCTTTATATGCATCGGGGTTTTGCTTGTATGCTTTCATATCAGATGCAAATCCGATCTTATCTGCAATTGCCTTTATCTTGTCAAACCATGCTGTCTGATCGTCAGACTCATCGTAACTCTCAGCAAATAAGGTAAGAACCCTCAGAACCGTCTCATTATCAAAACGATCAGGATAAGATTCCTTTATTTCAAAATACTTATCATAAAAGAATCCTAAGTAACCTTCAAGCTCGCTCCAGACAGCAAAGTCTTTACGCGGTTTTTTACCGGTTCGTCCGATATTAAGTGCCGCACATGTAAATTCAGGATCTCTTGTAAACTCTGAATAAAACTCAGAAGAAAACTCTCGTGCCCATTCACTTGCAAGTTGATATACCTTTTTTGCGGTCATACGGCTTACAACATTCTTTGAAACATCGTTTAGTTTTTCAAAGTCAAACAGGCATCCTGATGTACTCATTTTCTTTATAGAAAAATCAAAATCAGTGAAATCCTTTTCTATATTAGCGGTATGCCACTCCTCGTAGTTGGAATTAAGCAAAGTCATTACATATTCCATTACAGCTTCGGGAGCGTAACCGATCCTCTTGTAGTCATCCATATTTGCTCCCATGTCACGCTTTGAGAGCTTTTTCTTAGAGCCGTTTTCATCAAGGTGCATCAGCTGAGCAATATGAAGATACTTCGGTATCTTAAACCCAAGATATCTGAACAGCATTATATGCTTAGGTAAGCTGGGAAGCCACTCTTCACCTCTGATAACGTGAGTTGTGTGCATAAGATGATCATCTATCGCATGAGCAAAATGATAGGTAGGAATACCGTCACTTTTGAGTAGAACAAAATCCTCGTCATTTTCAGGCAGCTCAAGCTTTCCTTTGATAAGGTCGGTGAAGCTGACCTTCTTCTCTGCGTTACCGTCAGCGAATACTCTCAAAACAAATGAGTCACCGCGTGAAAGAGACAGCTTAACATCATCTAGGGTAAATTCACGCATTTTCCTTGATTGTGCCAGTGCAGATGCAGCATCTACGGAATGCCAGTCTTTACTTTTGATCTCTGCCTTTTTGTCAGTTTGTGCAAGTTCCTCAAGTTCCTCAGCCGTAGAAAAAACAGGATACGCAAGTCCGCGTTTAACAAGCTCTTTTGCATATACATGATATATAAACGCTCTCTCTGACTGCTTATACGGACCGTAAGCCCCTTTATCCTCGATCTCACCATTCTCGTTTAATATAGCACCTTCATCAAAAGAAATGCCATAATGCTCAAGAGTGGTGATCAAACCCTGAGCCGCACCGGGTACTTCCCTTTTTGCATCGGTATCCTCTATTCTAAGATAAAAAACACCGCCGCTCCTATGTGCCAACCTCTCACCGACAGTCACCGGAAACATACCGCCGAAATGAACAAATCCTGTAGGGCTGGGAGCAAATCTCGTTACCTTAGCTCCCTCAGGAAGCTCTCTTGGAGGATACATGGCCTCTATCTGCTGTGGGGTCTTATCTACATCAGGAAAAAGAAGCTCAGCCAACGCCTCACAATCTATAGTGTCGGATAATCTGTTTTGAAATTCCATATCAGTCTCCTTGATTTGATAGTAAAAGCAAATAATCGTTGTATTTCTTTTCGCGGTCAAGAGAAGTAATCGGACCGTGACCACAGTAAACATTATAGTTTCCGGAAAGGTTTTTTAATTTTGATAGGCTATGCCGCATCTTTGTCATATTGCCTCCCCAGAAGTCAGTCCTGCCGATAGAGCCTGCAAATAACGTATCACCGCAAAATAATTCATCTCCGCACAAATAACATACACTACCGGGCGTATGCCCCGGGGTGTGAATAACGGTGATTTCTGTGTTGCCTAACAAAAGCTTGTCATTATCAGAGAGAAGAATATCTGCTTCACCAATGATGAGCGGATCATGCATAAACAGAGAGGACGCGTTTCTCTCACCGTCACAGAGTAGTGTAGCATCATCACAATGTATGCACAACGAAGCTCCCATTCGTCTGTATTTTTCAGCTTTTCCTATATGATCAAAGTGACCGTGCGTCAGCAGTACATACTTTAATCGGATCTGAGAAAAAGAGATATCGAAGACACTCGGCATGTGAGACGGATCAATTACCGCAGCTTCGTTTGAATCTGTATCGAGCAGAAGATAGGAGTTTGAATGTGTATCCTCAGATAAGAAATGATATATCTCCGTCATGGCCGCCTCACAAGTATTAAAATTATTAATAGCAATATTAGTTTACTATAAGCTATATTATACAATAGATTTTCACTTTTTTCAATATTTTTAATACAAAAAAGGGCTTGTTATTGGGCTTAACATGCACATTTTTTTTGCATAAAATAGTAATACGCGTATTATTGTCAGCAAAGTCGGTTTCATCAGTAAAAGGAGCCACCAACAAACTATGAACAAATGCGTATTCTCAATAGGCTCGGTTACTCACGCCATAAAAGCACAAAGAGCACTTTCGGAGCATTCTATACCGAGCAAGGTAGTAAAAACAAACAACGATAGGCATAACCGAGGATGCACCTACGGTATAGAAACAGAGCTCGTATACAAAAGCAATGCAGTAAGACTGCTGGATATGTACGGAATCGGATATGTAATAAACAATAATTAAGTTATGACAAGAACAGTATATTTTGACAACGCCGCAACCACATTCCCCAAACCCGAGTGTGTAAGTTATGAGATGTACAAGTGCATGCACGAATACTGCGGAAATCCCGGCAGAGGTTCAAATTTTCTGGCAATGAAGGCAAGCGAGACGGTCTATAACGCCAGGTGTTCATTAAAAGATTTCTTCAATGCACCGTCAGCTGAAAACGTAATCTTCACTTTCAACGCAACGTATGCTTTAAATATTGCAATAAAATGCTTTATTATGCCGCACAGTCATATACTGATAAGCGACATCGAGCACAATGCGGTTTACAGACCTGTCGTAAGTCAAGCGGTGCACGGAAGATTAAGTTTCGATCACTTTCTTACCTTTGATGGGAACGCCGATAAAATTTTAGATGATATAAGGAAAAAAACTCGCAGAAACACAAAGGCCATAGTATGCACTGCTGCATCAAACATTTGCAATCTTAGGCTTCCGATACAAAAAATCGGTCAGTATGCGAAAGACCACGGTATGCTGTTTATTGTTGATGCATCACAGCTTGCAGGACACACAGCTATTGATATGCAAAACAGCTGTATTTCAATTCTTTGCGGACCTTTTCATAAAGGACTGTACGGTCCTCAAGGCGGGGGATTTATGATAGTAAACAAGAACGTAGAAGCATACTCTACACTTATTGAAGGAGGCAGCGGAGTAAATTCACTCGACATGAGAATGCCTCATACTTTGCCCGAAATGTTTGAAGCTGGAACATTATCAACGCCAGGTGCCGCAGGACTGATCAAAGCACTTGAATATCTGAGCACTGCAGATATGAATAATATCGAAAGATATGAAAAGAGACTATCTGCGATGTTAAGAGAAGTATTCACAAAATACAATCAGATATGTATACACGGCGATTATAACGATGGAGGAGTATTTTCTCTGACAAGCGAAACTCACTCACCGGAAGAGCTTGCTTGCATATTGGACTCTAACGGCATTATGATAAGATCAGGACATCACTGTGCACCTCTATGCCACAAAAAACTTAAAACTGCAAAAACAGGTACAGTACGTTTCAGCTTGGGTATATTTAACACGGAATCTGACATTGACTATCTTGATTCGGTGCTAAAGAAAATATTTATTTCGTAAATGAACTTATCCCCCGCCAAGACGACGGGGGATAAAAACAATATTACAATATATCAATCCTCGCTTCGCTCGCAAAGGATATTACGGTACTTATTATAAAACTCCTCATACTCGCCCGCATCCAGTGCATCTCGTATACGCTGCATCAGCTCATTGTAAAAATAGAGATTGTGCAATACACAAAGACGCATTCCGAGTGCTTCTCTGGCTTTGAACAAGTGTCTGATATATGACCTAGAATAAAGTCTACACGCAGGGCAGTCACATCCCTCATCAATAGGCTTTGGATCATCAAAATATCTCTCATTGTTTATATTCATTTTTCCATGCCATGTGAAAAGATTACCGTGTCTGGCATTTCTGGAAGGCATAACGCAATCGAAGAAATCAACACCTCTCCA
Organism: Eubacteriales bacterium; assembly: GCA_045580775.1. Lineage (GTDB taxonomy): Bacteria > Bacillota > Clostridia > Oscillospirales > CAG-272 > JAZMZS01. The sequence goes on along the minus strand of JAZNOK010000165.1, from coordinate 10,736 downwards.
TACTGCCTCCAGAATATTTACAGGTGTACCGACACCCATAAGGTAGCGTGATTTCTCCTGAGGCATATATGGCTCAACGGTATCAATGATGTTATACATGATATCCGTCTCCTCGCCAACGGCAAGCCCGCCAATAGCGTAACCCGGCAGATCAAACTCAGCTATCTTTTGCATATTTTCAATTCTCAGCTGCTCGTATGTGCCCCCCTGATTGATACCGAACAAAAGTTGATTCTTATTGACAGTATGTTCAAGAGAGTTCAGTCTCTCCATTTCATCCTTACATCTGGACAGCCATCTCACAGTTCTCTCGCTGGAGTCCTTTACATACTTATACGTAGCCGGATTTTCTACACACTCATCAAATGCCATAGCGATCGTTGAACCAAGATGCGACTGTATCCTCATGGATTCTTCAGGTCCCATGAAAATCCTTGCTCCATCCATGTGCGACTGAAAACGAACGCCTTCTTCGGTTATCTTCCGAAGCTTGGCAAGTGAGAATACTTGAAATCCGCCGCTGTCAGTCAAGATAGGACCTGACCAGTTCATGAATTTGTGCAGTCCGCCCATTTTATATATTAGCTCATCGCCCGGACGAATATGCAAATGATATGTATTAGAGAGCTCTACCTGGCACTTTACCTCACGCAGATCTTCGCTTGATATTCCGCCTTTGATGGCAGCACTAGTTCCAACGTTCATAAACACCGGAGTCTGTATATCTCCGTGAACAGTATGCAAAACAGCTCTGCGAGCTCTTTTCTCTTTTTTCTTTATTTCGAACATTTTAAAAATCCCAGCCTTCATCATTTGATTCTTTCAAATTGCCTGTCTATATATCTCTTGTCAAGTTCTGTGACAACCGGTCTGCCGTGAGGACACACCTTGATATCCGCAATAGTCATAAGCATATCACATATCCAGGCTATATTGTCTTCATTATCCTCTCGTCCGCCTTTAACTGCCGCTTTGCACGCAGATTGATACAGGGCACGTTCGTACACAGCATCTCTCGTGATAGCTGCAGATTCGTGCTTTTGTGCCAGATTGTTAAGCATAGTAACGAAAACATCCTGTGCTGCTGATATACTGAGCATATCAGGGATAGCTTCTATCTTCACATGTCTTGTACTGTCTTCAGAAGTGAAATCAAAACCCGTTTTCTCTATTTCCTCCTTAAACTCAAGCACGGCAGTAAATTCCTCAGGTGAAAGTTGCAGTTCTATGGGAAGCAAAAGCATCTGAGAAGCATGTGATATCTTCTTCAAATTAGCTTTTAATTGTTCAAAGATGATACGTTCATGTGCGGCATGCTTATCAATAATCAGCAACTTTTCCGATTGCTGGACAAGTATATAAGTATTAAAGCACACACCGATTATGCGGTAAGGTTCAATACCGTTGGAATCACCCTCATCAATCACAATACTTGAAGCATCCTCACAAGCATCTGATGAAGGCGAGAAGTTTCTGTCACTTGACCTTAAATCTTCTGATAAATTTGAGAAAACGTCTTCACTGTTTTGCAGGGCATTTTGTTGTGCTAAGGGGATATTTTCGGTTTTAGTATCAGGGAGGTTTGCTTTCTCACTTTCACCGTAAACATGAAATCCTATAGTATGAGGATCAGTATTTTTCAGTCTGAAAGACCTATCATAGTCAAGCAAAGATGTCTTCTTCCCTTTTGGCTCGGTTTTATCCTCCATTGGCAAAAAAGCATTAGTAGCGGGGATAAATGACGATGAGGATGATGTAGTATTCTGAGCACTCTTGGGATATGAGAATGTCTGATAGTTCTTTTTTTCACTTATACCCGGAAGCGTAAACTCCGACTTTTGAGTATGCGACTCAAGAGCTGTACGGACAGAGTAATACACAGACTCGAAAACAGCCTTTTCGTTCGAAAACTTCACCTCCAATTTTGCAGGATGTACATTCACATCGACAGAAAACGGCGGTATATCTATAAACAGCACACAAACAGGAAACCTTCCCTCAGCAATATATGAAGAATATGCCTGTTCTATTGCTGCTGTCGCAGTTTTGCTCTTGACATATCTGTGATTTATAAAAAAATTCTGCATATTGCGGTTAGCTCGGCAGTTATCGCTTCTGCCGACATACCCATACACTCTCAGAGTTTCGTATTTGCTGTCCACTTCAACAAGTCTGGATGCAAAATCACGGCCAAGAACCGCATAGACGGTGTTTTTTATTTTTCCGTCTCCGGAGGTAGAAAATCTCTGCTGTCCATCTATCAGATAAGTAAACGCTATATCAGGTCGTGAGAGGGCGATCTTTTCTACTACGGCAGTTACTGCTATCGCTTCGGTAACATCTTTCTTCAAAAATTTTCTGCGTGCAGGAACATTGGAAAAAATATTCTCCACAAGTACAGTCGTTCCGTCAGCACAACCGATCTCGCACACATCTACATCCGCTCCGGCAGCAGATGTGAGAAGATATCCGAACTCAGCGTCTCTTTCCTTTGATATGATCTTGACATCAGATACAGCAGATATCGCCGCCAAAGCTTCACCTCTGAACCCCAGAGTCATAATACTGTCAAGATCTTGAGCATCGGCAATCTTGCTTGTGGCGTGGCGTTTTATAGAAAGAGGCAGGTCTTCCTTTGATATACCGCAACCGTTGTCGCACACACGGATAAGCGACACCCCTCCCCTGCCGATCTCGACGGTGATCTTATCAGCTCCGGCATCTATTGAGTTTTCAAGCAATTCCTTAACCACCGAGGCAGGTCTATCTACGACCTCGCCGGCAGCTATCAGATTTGCTACAGCAAAACTAAGCTGATTTATCTTTCCCATCTTTTCCTCCGATGATTTTTAAACGAAAATACTATTGATCCCCGAGAGTTTTTTTCATTTCGTAAAGTATTCCTATTGCTTCTATTGGGGTAAGTGTATTGATATCAATAGACCTGATTCTTTGTGCTATCTCCTCATTTATACTATCGTTCATCTGCGATATGAGATCAAAGCAGTCGGCATCCTTCGGTACAGACACTTTTGAGGGCCTTTCGGGTAATTTTTCCGTATTTTCAATTGATGAAAGTATCTGCTTTGCTCTTTTTATAACAGAATTCGGAAGTCCGGCCAGCTTTGCAACTTCTATGCCGTAACTGTCGTCAGTTGAGCCTCGCACGATCTTTCTCAGAAACGTAATCGTATCGTCACGCTTCTTTGCAGCTATATTGTAATTTACTATTCCTTCAAATTCTTCTTCTAGCACAGTCAGCTCATGATAATGAGTGGCAAAAAGCGTCTTAGCTCCGAGCTTGTCCGAATGTGTATACTCCGCAACCGCTCTGGCAATACTCATTCCGTCATAAGTGGACGTACCCCTGCCTATCTCATCATAAATGATAAGAGAGCGTTTGGTTGCATTTTTAAGTATATAGGCAACCTCATTCATTTCCAGCATGAATGTCGATTGTCCGCTGGCCAGATCATCTGATGCTCCTACTCTGGTAAATATCTTGTCACAGATACCTATATGTGCCTCAGATGCGGGTACAAATGAACCTATCTGAGCAAGCAAAGTAATAATGGCAACCTGTCTCATGTAGGTACTCTTACCTGCCATATTCGGTCCGGTTATCAGCATGAGTCGATCTTTTTTTGTATCCAGATAAGTGTCATTAGGAACAAAATAAGACTCTGATACAAATCTTTCCACTACAGGATGACGACCGCCCTTGATATCTATAATATCGGAATTATCTACGTCAGGCTTTACATAATTGTTTCGTTTCGCGATATCCGCCATGGATATGTACACATCTATCTTTGACATCGCGTTTGCAGTAGCAAAAATTCTCTCGGTATTCTCGAATACAGTCTCTCTGATATCCTGGAAAAGATTATACTCCAGAGCTTCAAGCTTATCCTTGGCACCGAGAATAGTAGCCTCCATTTCCTTGAGCTCCTCGGTGATATACCTCTCACAGTTTGTCAGTGTCTGCTTTCTTATATACCTCTCAGGAACCATATTTACAAGAGATTTCGTAACTTCAATAAAATAACCGAAAACCTTGTTGTACGAAACGCGAAGAGTCTTGATTCCGGTTGCGTCACGTTCCTTTTGTTCAATCTCGGCAAGCCACCCCTTTGCATTATCTTTGACAGATCTGAGATAATCAACCTCAGGATTGTATCCGTCCTTGATAATATCGCCCTCGCGAAGGGTATTCGGAGCTTTTTCGTTTATGGAAGAAAATATAAGATCCGAAATGTCAGCAAGCTCATCCATACCCAAGACGAGCGAAGTTATTTCATCGCTCTGAAGTGATGAGATAATACTCTTGAGCTCAGGAATTATCTTAATGCTCGAATATATCCCCAAAAGATCTCTTGCATTCGCAGAACCGTATGCAACCTTAGCCATCAATCTTTCCAGATCAAGCACAGACGAAAGCAATGCCCGCGATTCCTCTCTGACCATAAAATCTTCATAAAAGTCAGAAACGGCATTCTGACGGCGGCGTATCTGTGAAACATCCAGCAACGGATGAAGTACGTAATAACGAAGCAGCCTTGCACCCATTGCTGTATTAGTACGGTCAATGGCTGCCAGAAGTGAGCCTTTTTTGTCTTTTGTCCTCATAGACTCAGCAAGCTCAAGATTCCTTCTTGTATTGTAATCCAGCTCAACATATTTACCGTCCGTATAAAAATCAAGATCCTTTATATACGAAAGATCAGTCTTTTGAGTCTCTATGATATAAGAGAAAAGAGCCCCGACAGCACAAAGTGCGTTTCTATAGTCGGAAAGCTTTTCTGCCATATCAGAACCAAAGCACTGTGACGCGTTTCCTTTTGCAGTTGCGGCATCAAAACGCTCGATCTCACCAAACGAAAACATTGCACCGTTTTTCTCAGAAGCAAACTTTTCAATCTCGGGTATCTGATCTCTGTCACAGCTTATAAGAAGCTCGGACGGAGAATATGTTCCAAGCTCATTTACAAGCTTGTTTAAGGCAAGTTCCCCCTCAAACTCAGTGGCACTCATCTTTCCTGTAGTAATATCAACAAATGCGACACCTATGTTATTTTTATTATCTATACATACAGCACCGAGATAATTATTCTTACCTTCTGACAAAAGAGTATTTTCGATTATGGTACCGGGAGTGATCACGCGAATCACTTCTCTTTTAACAAGACCTTTCGCGAGTGCAGGATCCTCGACCTGCTCGCAAATTGCGACTTTATATCCTTTTTCAACCAGTCTGCCGATATATATGTCTGACTTATGAAACGGAACACCGCACATAGGAGCTCTCTCCTCCTCACCGCAGTCTCTGCCTGTCAAGGTAAGCTCAAGCTCTCTTGATGCAGTAATAGCATCATCAAAAAACATCTCGTAAAAATCTCCGAGACGGTACATAAGTATATAGCCTTTGTAACTGTTCTTTATTTCGAAATATTGCTGCATCATGGGTGAAAGTGCCATATTTCTTCTCCGTTTCATGCTTAAATTATATCCTGAACATCCGTCATTATCACATGACGGATATCCGGGATAGTGAATGTCATTTCAGTTTAGTGGTTGTGACCGCACGATCCGCCGCAGGTCGAGCAATCGTGTGTGCAGTTCTCTTCAGGATATTCGCCGTAAATTGCCGCAGTGATCTCACGATTCACGTCATTGACAAGTGCGTTCATAGCTTCCTGTGCTTCTACATACTCTGTGTAGACCGGATGAGTTGTGATATCCTTATATATCTGAGCAATTCTATTGTTGATAGAATCAATGAGCTGCTGATCCTTTTCTTCCTTCTTGTATTCTTCACCGAGTGCAGTTCTCTGTACATTATACTCAGTGATAAGTGTGTTCAGCTCTGTGCTGTTCTTGTACTGATCGCCTGCTTTCTCATATCTGAGAGTGATCTCGTCATTCTTTATCATCTCTCCAAGTGCCTTTGCAGACTCAATAATCTGTTTGTTCATCTTTCAATACCTCTTTCTTTATATAAAATTATTTAACTATTTCACAAGTTCGCCATGAAGCAAAAACGGCTCAGCTCTCGTTATCTTTACATCGACAAATTTTCCATAGCTATCACCTGTCCGATCAACAAAATGAACTATCTTGTTTCCTTCGGTCCTGGCAGAAAACACACCATTGTTGGATTTGCTTTTACCTTCCGACAGCACCCGCAAAGTCCGAGAGACCAACTGTTCGTTTTTCTCCAGTGCAATTCTGTTCTGAAGCTCAAGCAACCTGTCAAAACGTGCATTTTGTATTTCTCTTTGAATCTGATCTTCCATCTTAGCCGCCGGAGTACCTTTTCTCGGGGAATATATGAAAGAATAGATCATATCAAACCGAGCACGCTCAACTATATCGAGTGTATCCTCAAAATCCGCCTCGGTTTCTCCGGGAAACCCGACAATAATATCACTGGTGATCGTAATATCGGGCATAGCGTCTCGAAGTTTGAAGACGAGTGACATATATCTGTCTCTTGTATACTTGCGATTCATAGCGGAAAGCACCGCGTCAGAGCCGGATTGCAGGGGCAAATGAAAGTGTCTCGCGATCTTTTTGTTGTTCTTCATTACAGATATGAGCTTGTCCGATGCATCCTTAGGGTGGCTTGTCATAAATCTCACCAAAAAATCACCGTCAATAGAAGCAACCTCGTCTATGAGCTCGGCAAAATCACATTCTCCTCTGTATGAATTTACATTCTGTCCGAGCAATGTGATCTCTTTTGCTCCTCCGAGTATCAGATCTCTTGCCTCTTGTAGTATCGCATCCTTTGAACGGCTTCTCTCTCTTCCTCTGACATAGGGGACTATACAATAAGTACAGAAATTATTACAACCGTACATAATAGAGAGCCATGACTTGAGTTTGCTTTCGCGTTCTACAGGCATGCCTTCTCCGATATTATCCTCACTCTCTTCAAGCAAGAATAAACGTTTCTTTTCAGTAAGATGGCGATAGAGTATCTGTGGCAGCATGCTCATCTCGGATGGATCAAGCGTGAAGCTGACATAAGGATATCTGTGCTTTAATTCTTCTACTCTATGAAGCTGTGCGGTCATACACCCGCACACGCCTATCACAAGCTCCGGGTTTTGATCCTTTATGTGTTTGAACTGACCTATAACCGAAAGTGCTTTCAGCTCTGCATGCTCTCTTATTGCACAGGTATTGACAAGTATAAGATCGGCATCCTTCGGATCATCGCATTTTGTATAACCCATAGCTATAGCCGTACCCAGTAACCTCTCGCTGTCCGCCTCATTTTGCTGACATCCGAATGTCAGCGAATATACACGTCTCTGTCTGTTGTCAGATCTAACTTTTTCGGTTATGATCCGTCTGACTTTGTCTATATAATCAATCATTTTCTTTATCTTCCGTATCAGATGTTATTTTACTCGATGAATGCTTAGAAAGCAAAAAGTTATATAAAAATATACCCAGAATTCCTATAGCTCCGGTAATTACAAAGATAAAAATACTTCCTACATAATCTCCTGTAAATATGCTCTCACCTGCAAAAGTAGAACTTATGACCGACGGTATGCGTCCGAGAGTGGACAAAAACAGAAATTTTCCGAGATCTATTTTTGTGAAAGGAGCAAAATATGTTAAAGTGTCTTTTGGTGTTCCGGGTAGTAAGAACAGTATGAATATAAGAATATCACGCTTCTTTGGATCTTTGAGAAATTTGAGTTTTCTGTACTTTTCGCTTTGTTCGGTTCTTTCCATAAAATTTCTACCAAGAGCCTTGATAAAACAAAAAACCGAAAAAGAGCCAAGCATCATTCCCGCCAGACACAACAAAGCTCCGAGCCAAGGTCCGTAAACAAAGCCAAACAGCACTTCCACAGGTTCACCCGGAATAATCGAAAGTATAACCTGCACAAGCTGTATACCGAGCATTATCAAAGCTCCGACAGCTCCCCTGTCAGTTATAAATACACGGACCTCATCTCTGACATCCGGATCCTTCAATCTCAAAACAACTGGAAACAAATAAGCACAAATCGCAGCCAACAAAAAAGCACAAAGGATCCATACAATAATTTTTATAATGTTTTTTTGTTTTCCGAGATCTTTCAGAGCCTTGTTTTTCACCTTAAACCAACTCTCCGACAACTTTATTTTACATAGTTTGAGTCACTTTAGCATTATCTTATTTATTTTATCAAAAAATCATCATCATTTCAATACCAAAGAGCAATTTTTAAAGAAAACTTTTTGTGAAGAATTATATATTCAAAAATAATAGAAAAAGGCAGTTAATGCCTGCCTTTAACAAATATAATATCAAATCCTTGCACCGATAGTAAGTTTTAGTTCTGCCATAATTTTTTTCTCAAGTCTTGATATATACGACTGAGAAATACCCAGCATATCTGCTACCTCTTTTTGCGTTTTTTCCTCTCCACCTCCTATACCGTATCTAAGCTCAATGATCAACTTTTCTCTAGGATCTAAAGAAGCGACAGCCTCCCTGACTATTCTCTTTTCCTCATCATCCTCTATACTGCGGCAAACATCATCTTCGTCACTTCCGAGGATGTCAGACAATAAAAGCTCATTTCCGTCCCAATCGACATTTAGAGGCTCGTCAATAGACATATCTCCCCTGTGACTCGATGCCTTTCTTATGTACATTAGGATTTCATTTTCTATACACCTTGATGCATAAGTAGCCAGTTTGATGTTTTTATCAGCCTTAAATGTATTTATAGCCTTTATCAAACCTATAGTTCCGATAGAAATCAGATCCTCAAGTCCTGTCCCTGTATTTTCAAACTTTTTAGCTATATAAACTACAAGTCGGAGATTTCGCTCAACCAAAACCGTTCTTAATGTAGGATCAAGCTCAAGCATGGATATTATCTTCTCTTCCTCGGCCAATGTGAGGGGTTTTGGGAGAGTCTGCTGACCGTTAATATAAAATAATGCTCTTTTTCTTGAAAAACGTCGAACAAAAAACATCTTTATCCTGAAAAGTATCCTGCTGATAATCCTGATCAGAAACATATTTTCCCTCCGATTATGAGATAATTATTATATCAGATCAGCACCTGAGGAACGATACATTCGATATCTTTGTCAAGTGCTGAAATCAATCCTATTACTGCATCGCGGTCTACGTAAACTTCTTTTCCTTTTTTGTTGATTTTTAGTTTGACCTTATCCGCAGATACACCTATCAGAATCTTTTCTTCTCCGACTCCCTTCATCGGAACGAGTCGAAATCGGACCTTTTCCTTATTTGATATGCGTTCGAGCAAACTTACATCTGCTTGTTCAGCACTTTTCAAGAAGTCGGAACTTAACACACCTGAAAACAGGTCGCTACGCACGATTATTACATATCTGCCGGATAAGGGATCGCGTAGTAAATTTCCCGAATCAAAGATTCCTTTGGCATTAACTTCCTTTCCGAAAAGTATGATTTTGACATAAGCTACAGAGGGCATGTTACCGCTACCGTGAAGCGATGTCAAAATCATTGCTCCGAATAGGCTCAAAGATGCAAGAATAAAAAAACCTAAAAGCCCACCTCTCAAGCTGTATGTATCACCGTAAGACAAAAAACTGATCTTCGAGAGCATGCTGTATGCTGCACTCATGATCCCCCCAAGTAAAGAAGAAGATATGAGCATGATCACACTTCTTTTGATAATGTCCGACAAAAGTGTACACTTCCAAGCTATGCAACTCATGATCAAACAGATAAGAACAAAAACAAAGATATCTAAAAGAGGTTCTAATACAACAAAAACTGATAATATAGAATATAGTGCTCCTACAGACGCGGCTACAACCGTTCTGAGGATACCCGGCCTTTGCGAGCACAATCTTGATGTAATATACAGAGCTATAGCATCCATAGTGAAATTGATCAAAAACAATACATCCACATAAACATCCGTATACATAGCGTAATACCTCTTTTACTTCTCATGTAACATTATATGAATACAAAATCAAGAAATATGTCAAAGGATAATAATAACCTCACGCTTTTTTCTTAGATAATAGAACCGATATGCTCTATATTTGTAAATAGAAAAAGCACCCGCGAAAAATCGCGGGTGCCAAAAGAACCTAAAAGTGCCAACATGGTGTAACCGTTTTTATACTAATATTTTTCTTCAAAGATTCATTTACAGTAATTTTATCAAGATGCACATCCATCTCTTGCCAATACAGATAATCCAGAATATAAGAGTCATACTTTTCAAAGAAATCTGCGTTATCGGAGTCTGAATATGCACCCTTAGGCATTTCCTGCTTTAAAATGTAATATACACCGTTCTCTCCCTCAACCTTTCTTATCTCTCCCACTTCCATGGTAAGTGCAGCTGAAATATATGCAGTGTCATAATCAATCTTTGAGCTGACAAAATATCCGTTTTTATACTCTTTAATGGCAGGATCCTCGTTATACTTCTCTTGATATTCAAAGAAATTCTCAGAATTAAGCTCAAGTGCATCTATCTCAGAGATCTTTTTTCGTTTTTCTGATTTTTGCTCTTCGGTCAGATCCACAGTATACTTTCCGTCAGAATCATATATCAGTGTGCCGTTCTCATCAATGTTATAATCATACTCAGTCGCGACAAAAATGTGAGTGGTGTGGGCATAATTTTCATCCAGATACGACTGTCGAAGCTCATCCGACACCTTGTCTTTTAAAACCTAAGTCGGATCGTAGCCATGTCGTTCTGTGA
>JAZNOK010000164.1:0-5938 GCA_045580775.1 Eubacteriales bacterium | reverse complement strand
GCTATCACCTCCTTGGCTCCCAGAACGACATGGCTACGATCCGACTTTCAAATGCGAAAACATCGCATTTGAGACAGCCCGTTTTTTTTGTCAGCAGGTGTTCTATTCGATCTGCAAATTCTCTCAAAAGTGCATTTTTGTCCGCTGAATGCGGCGGTAAACTTCCACGGCTCTGATCCTTGAAGGATATATGCACGCGTCCTACTTCTTTTGCCATTTGTCGAATATAAAGGTAAGCAGCATCGCTCCTGCTATCGCTCCCCCCACCGTGCATGCCGTATTGATACGTCGGCGTATGCGGATCTTTTGTGCAAGCGAACGGTACGGAAGCTCTATATCAATATCGACCTCTCGGGTTGCCTTGTCTGTATGTGCACTGATCCTCGAGGCTCTTTTATAGGATGCGGCGTAGCTTCTGCATTCGCGGCAGTCGCTCAAATGCTCCTCGACCATGGCACATGACGACTCCGAAGCACATCCGTCACAGTACAGCGGTATTATATCCTGTATGATCTCGCAATTATTCTTCATCTCGAAACAGATCCTTTCTGAGCAGATTCTTTGCCCTGTAGTATACGACCTTGGCTGAGTTCTCGGTGATACCGAGAATATCGGATATCTGAGAAAACGGCAGCTGTGCATATATCCGCAAAAACACAACGTCACGGTACTTCTGCGGAAGTCTCTGCACACATTCATTAACGTATGAGGCAAGGTGCTTTCTCTGAAGTATCGCCTCGGGATCAGACTCCTCACCTGCCCGCGGCTCTACAAGAAGCTCGATATTGAGCGTATGGAGCTTTTTCTTTCTCAGATATTTGAAAAATACATTCTTCGCTATAGCGGCAAGCCACGTGAACATTTCACATGAGCCGTCATAACGGTGAAATGACACAAACGCCTGATAAAACGTCTCCTGTGCCATCTCCTCGCTGATATCGGAATCGGAGGTCAGCTTGTATAAAAAGGCGTAGATACGCTTGAAATATATCTTGTACACATCCTCAAAGGACTGCAACGGCAAAGACCTCCTCTCCCGTTCATTAGGTTAATACTTTCGGACGCAAAAAGGTTACAGCAAAAAGGTTCTTTTCCTATGTTTTCCTCTGTGACAGAGCAATATTCAGTCTTCTGTTTTTTCTGCGGGCAGGCCGCTTTCCTCTGACCACCTGACAAATCCGCAGCTGACAAGCGTAGAAAAATACTGCCCCAGCCTCTCGTATGTAGGTTGTACACGCTCGCCGAAATGCTGCTCAAATCCGACCGCTATCTCAGCCACGGTGCTCTGTGCGTCGATATGCCGCCACACGTAGCTGCCGATCTCGTCAAGATGTATATGTGATACTTTGGGCTTTTTGAGTATGAGCTGGGTCAGCCGCTTCATGATACCCTTGTTCTCTACATGCACCACAACGAGCCCTTCGGTGTCTATATCCCATGTTATGCTCTCGCATATAACAGGCACAAGCTCAGCCAGATCGCGGTCTTTTTTTGATCTTTTGTCAGTCATTGTTCTTTCTCTTCTTAAAGCAGGTAAAGCACAGCAGGCTGAGTATGATAAGTCCGAATACAACAACAGAACCTACAGCACCGCCTACCTCACCGAGCCCCAGTATACCCGATATATCTATGATCTTGTCTATTCCGGCAATAGCAAATACTGCGAGCAGAATACCGACCAGTCCTTCTCCTGCTATCATACCTGAGCAGAAGAGAATTCCGTCGCTGACCATCTGACGCTTTTCCTGCTCGGGCTTTTTCATCTTGTCAAAGATAAGACGCACAACGCCGCCCACCATGATGCAGGCGTTGAGCTGTACGGGCAGATATATACCTATAGCAAAGGGAAGCACAGGAATACCGACAAGCTCCACAATTACCGCGATAAATGCTCCGATCAGCACCAAATTCCAAGGAAGCTGAGCACTCATAACGCCCTCGACGATCATCTTCATAAGTGACGCCTGAGGTGCTGCCAATGTCTCAGAGCCAAAGCCCCATGCACTGTCAAGCAGATACAGAGTAGCTCCGATAGCAAGAGAGGATGCAACAACACCGATGATCTCGCCGATCTGCTGTTTTTTCGGTGTAGCACCGAGTATGTAGCCTGTCTTGAGGTCCTGCGAGGTGTCGCCGGATATTGCGGCAACGATACAGATGATAGAGCCGATCGCAATAGCAGCGGTCATACCCTCAATGCCCTCAGCTCCTGTAAACTTGAGTATCAAAGTAGATATGAGCAGTGTAGCTATCGCCATACCGGAGACAGGGTTATTTGAGCTGCCGACAAGTCCAACCATCCTAGATGATACCGTAGCAAAGAAAAATCCGAACACTACCACGAGCACCGCACCGAGAAATGACACGGGAATAGCCGGTACCAGCCATACAAGCAACGTCAGCACGGCAATGCTGATGAGCACTACCGGCATGCTGATTTCCTGCTCGGTCCTCTCGGTTCCGCCTGCTGTTTTCTTAAATCCGCCGAGTGCACCTGCGAAGGTACGAACGATCAGCGGAAGATTCTTGATAAGTGATATTATACCGCCCGCCGCAAGAGCACCCGCACCGATATATCTGATGTAGTTTGACCAGATAGCAGAAGCTCCGTCTGAGGCAAACAGCTCAGAGATAGTTCCGTCTGTATAGGGGTATATTACGGCACTGCCGCCAAACATAACGATAAGAGGAATAAGCACCATCCATGACAGCACTCCTCCCGCAAACATGTAAGAGGATATCCTCGGTCCGCAGATATACCCGACACTCATGACAGCAGGATATATCTGGGTTCCTATTTCGCCGTTATATCCTTTAAACCTGAAGCTGACCTTTCCGGGCACGGCCTTTAGACCGTCTATGATAAACTTGAAAAGTGCGGAAAAGCCCATTCCCGCAAAAACTACCGATGCACTCGAGCCTCCCTGCTCTCCTGCGAGAAGCACCTCAGCACATGCTGTGCCCTCGGGATAGGGGAGAGTTCCGTGCTCTTTTACTATCAGGGCGTTACGCAGAGGCACCATGAAAAATACTCCCAGCAGTCCTCCGATGAGTGCAATAAGCGTGATCTCGAGCAGTCCGGGCTTTTTGCCAAGGCCCTCTCCCGCCCACAAAAAGAGCGTAGGCAGAGTGAATATCGCTCCTGCCGCAACCGATTCACCCGCACTTCCGACAGTCTGTACGATATTGCTCTCGAGAATGGAGTTTTTCTTCATTATTACTCTGATGACTCCCATCGCAATAACAGCCGCAGGAATAGATGCCGACACCGTCATTCCGACTCTCAGTCCGAGATATGCATTTGCCGCACCGAACACCACCGCAAGTATGATACCCATGACGATGCTGGTTACAGTCATCTCGGCTGTCACCTTGCCCGCAGGTATGTAGGGTTTGAATTCATTTTTGTTGTCCATGTTTTTCTCCTGTCCGTATTTTAATGCGTACTTTCGTTGTGCCGTATCACTCCGGCATTATTGTGCCGAAAGGAGCGACACAACGAGTCGGGCAGCTGCCCGCTTTTTTTGTACATACGCAATAATTGTACCATACCTATGCACATTTATCAAGAGAAACAAATAAGAGTTTTTAAATTTTGTTACATAGGCAAACGCTTTTTTCTTTGTCAAAAAAGCAAGATAGTGTATAAGCAACAAAAATCAGGCAAAAATAATGACAGATATCAATACTGAAAGGAATGTATAAAACATAATATGAATACCAAACAGAAAAACGAAAAAGAAAAGCAAGCGACAAGAGTTCTTTATGTCAGCGTAGCGGCTATGCTCCTTGTCATGGCTGTCATAGTTATGCTCAGCTCCATGCTCTCGGGCATGTCCTCCCCCTCCCCTTCGGACACCGAAAAGGACACCGATTCTCCCTCATCGGTGTATTTTCCCGAGGAGCAGACCGCTCCCATGACAGAATCCCTCTCTCCGAACAACACCCCTGACACTCTGCCTGTCATAGCGGACAAAGAGGACGGGGAGGATGCAGACGGAGATGCTCAGGTCATAAACCCCGCTCCCCCTGCGGCAGATGCCGTACCCACACTTTCCGCTCCGGCTGACGGAATACTCTCTCACAGCTATTCAGACAGCGTGCTCGTATACTCTCCTACCATGGAGGACTACCGCACACATCTCGGAATAGACATAAACGCGGCTCTCGGAGACAAGGTATACGCAGCGGCGGCAGGTGTGGTAGCTGATGTGTGGTTTGATCCCATGATGGGAAGATGCGTCAGAGTAGAACACAACGGAGGTCTCGAGACCGTATACAAGAATATCGCAGAGGAGCTGTGCGAGGGTATCGGAGTCGGCTCCAGTCTCCTGGCAGGTGATGCTATCGGTTATGTCGGAGAGAGCGGCATGACAGAGATCGCTCAGGAGCCTCATCTGCACTTTGAGGCAAAGATAAACGGAAAGTACGTCGATCCCATGTCTCTCATGTCCAAAAAGGCAAAAGCTACCCTGACAGAAGACACAAGCTACGAAGGGTAAATACTCAAAGATACAAAAGATGTGAAAGCGATCTGAAAAAATTCCTTTGATATAATAGCGGCGGGGAGGTGCTTTTATAAAAAGCTCCTCCCCGCCCCTTTGATCGTCAAAAGTCCGCGGCAAAAGTCATTTTCCTTTTCTATCGTCATCTACATCCCCGATGACGATAGAAATGACCTCCCCCTCTTCGCTTCGGCTCTTTTCTGCGGTAATGGGATAGCCTGCGTTTCGCATAATGTCAAGTGCCCGCTCTATCGTGTTATAGAAAATGCGGATATCGCGTATCAGATATGTATCCTGCTTTTGCCTTTGGTGCTTGGAGCGTTTTTTCAGATATGTATATACCAGCTCATCTGTACTTCTCTGGTCAAGTACACCCTTTATCACACGGCACAGCAGCTCCTCTCTTGCCTCCGTGTCAGCCACCGACAGCAAGCTCATGCACTGTCCCTCGCTGAGCTTTGCTGCCCTTATCCTCTGTCTCTGATCGGAGCTGAATTCAAGCAGCCGGAGCTTGTCCCTCACATACCTCTCGGACACACACAGCCTAACAGCCGCCCCCTCCATGCTGTAACCGTAGCTTGTACACAGGCGTGCTATCGCCGCCGCTATGTCAAGAAAATGCGGCGGTTCTGTCTGGACGTTCTCACACAGACGCATAGCCTCGCTTCTCATGCTGTCGGTGTTTATCACTATGCATCTGACAGTATTGTGTCCTAGCAGTTTTACTGCCCGCAGTCTTCTTATTCCGCATACAAGCTCGTATCTGCCGCCGTGAGAGGTCCGCACCGTCAGCGGATGTATCACTCCGTATTTGTGTATACTGCTCGCAAGTGCGGCAATGCTCTCGGGCGAGCACGCTCTCTGTACCCCCTCGGGTATTCCGATCCTGTCTACGGGAATACTGTACACCGCTATTCCCGCAGGAGTAAGACAACGCGGTGTTTCGGTTATCTTCGTCTCTACAGTCCCCGCTGTTCTGCATAGCCCGCGGGCATCTCTCCTTACCATACTGCTCATCCTTTTTTTGCTCCCTTTTTTGTTTTTTTAGCCTCGTTATGGTATTTTTTGCCATTTTAACATTTGATTTTTGCAAAAATTGTCGAAGCATGCCTGACGTGGCGGGGCATTATGTACAGTACCCAAAGCTCGCACGGCGTGCTCGAAGCGAAAAAGGATCATAAGCATGCCGCATCCGCCCTGTCATTCTTGAACGGAACGCAGTGGAGTGAAGAATCCAAGGGCGAGTAGAGAGTAACGAATAAATTTAATCCTCACTATGTACTCCCGCTTGGATCCTTCGGTCGCGGTGCTCCCTCGAGGATGACAGCGGGGGTGGGACTATGCAATAATTGTTACTCTTTCGTGACGGCAGCCGCATCCGCCCTGTCATTCTCGAACGGAACGCAGTGGAGTGAAGAATCCAAGGGCGAGTA
>JAZNOK010000163.1:0-13488 GCA_045580775.1 Eubacteriales bacterium | reverse complement strand
CAGCTTTCGTCTGTCATGACCATCTTTATCAGGACGTAGCTCGGGAACACCTTGTTTTCGACTTCCTTTTCGCTTTCTCCGTCTTTTTCGATCACAGTCTCTACGGGTATGCGAATGTCAAATATCAGATGTCCGAGTCCTCTGTTCTCGACTATCTTTTCGAGGTTTGCTTTTACCTTATTCTCATATCCGGAGTAGGTATGTGCTACATACCACCTCGGACCTAGGTTCAGTTCATCAAAATCACTCATGATAACTCCTTAGATCAAGTTATATAAGCTTTCCGAGAAGAACGATCAGGTTGGAGAACAGATAGTCAAGTATACCTATAGCCGCACTCATTGTGATAACCGCAAATGCAACGACACAAGTATTTGCCTTGACTGTCTTCCATGAAGACCATGAAACCTTCTTGAGCTCACTCAGAAGATCCTTGAAAAACTTCTTGATCCTTGAGAAGAGGGAAGGCTTGTTGCTTTTCTTCTTAGCGGGCTTATCAGCCTTAGCGGGCTTTTCGACTTGGGTAGTTTCTTTAGTTTCTGCCATAGTAAAAGCTCCATATCTCGACGGCTGTTTTTTTCTCTCAGCCGCGGCCGCCGTCGTCGGTGAGAGTGGGGTAAGAATACTCTTACTTGGATTCCTTGTGGAGAGTATGCTTATGACAGAACGGGCAGTGCTTGTTCATCTCAAGCCTGTCGGGATCGTTTCTCTTGTTCTTCTTCGTGTCATAGTTTCTCTGCTTGCATTCGCTGCACACGAGTGTGATCTTAACTCTGTTATCGTTTTTCATTTCGGCACCTCCTGTTAGAATTTCCGAGCCTGAGCTCAAACTGTGCGGAATTTATCCGCTGTACCTCCCTCAATGCCTCAGGACAAATTGATACGACAAAAAAGCCCCTTTGGCAGAGGTAGTTTGATTATACCATCCATGGGTCTGTTTGTCAAGTAGTTTGGAATATTTTTTGAAAAACAAGAGAAAAAACTCAAAATCAAGATCATTATGCAATAAAAACAAACAAAAACATGAAAAAAATTCGCCCTATCTATTTAAATGTAGAAAAAAATGTGTTACAATATAGAGGATTGCGGCAGCGGCAGTATTATCTGCCGCACTTTGACCGAATATTATTATACAAAAAGGAGACAAGATACATGAAGACGGATATCGAGATCGCAAGCGAAGCGAAGATGCTTCCCATATCCGAGATCGCAGACAAGCTCGGACTCGGTGAGGAGGAATATGACCTGTACGGAAGATACAAGGCAAAGATCAATGACAGCTTCCTTGAGAGAATGTCACAAAGACCCGACGGCAAGCTTATCCTCGTTACTGCTATCAACCCCACTCCTGCAGGAGAGGGAAAGACTACAACATCGGTAGGCCTCGGTATGGCTATGGAGAAGATAGGAAAGAAAGCTATCATAGCTCTCAGAGAACCTTCGCTCGGACCTGTTTTCGGAGTTAAGGGAGGAGCTGCCGGCGGCGGATATGCACAGGTGCTTCCCATGGAGGATATAAACCTGCACTTCACAGGAGATTTTCACGCTATCACAGCTGCAAACAACCTGCTCTGTGCAATAATAGACAACCATCTTCAGCAGGGAAATGAGCTCGGTATAGATCCGAGAAGAATACTCTTTACCCGTGTTACCGATACAAATGACAGAGCTCTCCGCAATATCATTGTCGGAATGGGAGGAAAGGTCAACGGAGTAGTCCGTGAGGATCACTTCATGATTACTGTCGCAAGTGAAGTAATGGCTATTTTGTGTCTGGCAGAGAACATTCAGGATCTGAAGGAACGCTTCGGCAATATTCTCGTAGCGTATACTTATGACGGACGTCCTGTATTTGCCCGTGATGTTCAAGCACACGGAGCTATGGCGGCTCTTATGAAGGATGCAATAAAGCCCAACCTCGTCCAGACTCTTGAGCATACCCCTGCACTTATCCACGGCGGTCCGTTTGCCAACATAGCACATGGATGCAACTCCGTCAGAGCTACAAAGCTCGCTTTGAAGCTGGCTGATTATACTATCACAGAGGCAGGCTTCGGTGCGGATCTCGGAGCTGAGAAGTTCCTTGATATCAAATGCCGCAAGGCAGGTCTCACACCTTCCGCTGTGGTTATCGTAGCTACTATTCGTTCTCTGAAGTATAACGGAGGAGTACCGAAGGACAAGCTCACCGAGGAGAATCTCGATGCACTCAAAGCAGGAGCTGTCAACCTCGAGGCTCATATTGAGAATATTGCAAAGTACGGGCTTCCGGTAGTTGTAGCTCTGAACAGATTCGGATGCGATACGGATGCAGAGATCGAGTACGTAATGGAGCTGTGCCGCAAGCTCGGTGCAGAGATCGCTCTTTCCGAGGTGTTTGCCCGCGGAGGAGAAGGAGCGATCGACCTCGCACAGAAGGTAGTAGCTGCCTGCGAGAAAAAGTCTGAGTTCAAACTGCTCTACCCCGATGATATGTCTATCGAGGATAAGATAACTACAATTGCACGTGAGATATACGGAGCTGACGGTGTTATCTTTGAGGCGGGAGCAAAGAAGTCTCTGGCAGATATTCTTGCTATAGATGGGGAATATGCAAAGCTTCCTGTATGTATGGCAAAGACCCAGTATTCACTCTCTGACGATCAGACAAAGCTGGGAAGACCTAAGAATTTCAACATTACCGTAAGAGAGCTGAAACTCAGTGCAGGTGCAGGCTTTATCGTAGCTCTCACGGGAGCGATCATGACAATGCCCGGACTTTCAAAGTCCCCTGCGGCATACCGCATCGACATAGATGCAGACGGCAAGATCAGCGGACTGTTCTGATATTTGGAGCTTGGAATGCAAAACAAACTAATTCTGCCGTTGTCTGTCGTGACAGAGAGCACACAACAAACAGAAGAGATCGGACGTGCATTTGCATGTTATCTTTCTGAGAAGACGCGTCAGGCTTTTGTCGCCATGTACGGAGATCTCGGAGTAGGAAAGACGGCGTTCGTCCGCGGTTTTTGCTCTTTTTTCGGTGATGCCGTGGTAAAGAGCCCGACGTTCAGTATAGTGAATGAGTATCACATGCAAAGAGCGGATGTATTTCACTTTGACATGTACCGCATTACCGATGAGGAGGACCTGTACTCTACCGGTTTTTATGAGTATTTTTCGAGGGAGGGGTATATGCTCGCGGAGTGGTGCGAGAATATACCGTATGCCATCGACGAGGATGCTTATATTTTGACTATAGAGAAGCTGTCCCCCCTGACCCCTGACAAAAGACGTATTACCATTGAGGAGAGTAGAGCAAAATGAAGATACTGGCACTTGACAGCACAGCAAAGATATGTACTGCGGCTCTGTGCGAGGATGAAACGCTTATCTCATTAAAACAGCAAAATGCCGGCATGACACATTCTGAGATGTTGCTGCCTATGATAGAGCAGATATTGTGTGAGCAAAAGCTCACAGCAGCTGATATTGACTTGTTTGCTCTCTCGGAGGGGCCCGGGTCTTTTACCGGAGTGCGTATAGGTGCTGCTACTGTGAAGGGACTTGCCTTTGGCAGGGAAGCTGCGTGTGTCGGGGTGTCTTCGCTTGAGGCACTTGCTTACAACTTTGTTTCGGAGAAGGGAATTGTAGTTTCGGCTATGGATGCCAGACGCGGACAGGTGTATGCGGCTCTTTTCAGAGTTAACGGAGATACAGTAGAGCGTCTGTGCAAGGACGATGCTCTCTCGGTAGATGAGCTGTGCGAGCGAATACGCGGGTATAACGGTGAGAGCGTATATCTATCCGGAGACGGATCTTATCTGGTGAATGGGAAACTCGGCGATGCTGTGGTGTATGATGAACAGAGAGCGTGGCAGAATGCTTACAGTGTTGCAGTTTGTGCATACCGTGCGTATCTTTCGGGTGAGAGAGTGAGTGATACAGAGCTACGTCCGACATACCTGAGACTTGCTCAGGCAGAGAGAGAGCGTCTGGAGAGACTGGGAAAACTGCCGCAAAAATGATCCCATACCAATCGTATACAATATTAAGGTAAAAAACAGAGGTAAACAGATATGAAAAATCCTAATGTAAAGAAGCTTGTGTTTGGCTGTGACAGTGCAGGCTACACACTCAAAAATACCCTCATAGCTCATTTCAAGGAGCAGGGATATGAGGTAGAAGATGTCGGAGCGTACAGCGATGCCAGCTGCCATTACCCTGAGTTTGCAAGCAAGGTATGCGAGAGTGTGCTCGCGTGCGAAGGAGCTCTCGGTATCCTTATATGCGGTACAGGCATAGGTATGTCTATGGCAGCAAACAAGTATAACGGCATCAGAGCAGCAGTATGCTCGGATACATACTCATCCCGTCTGACCCGCAACCACAACGATGCAAACGTTCTTTGCATGGGTGCTCGCGTTATCGGTGAGTGTCTCGCTATCGACGTGGCTGAATCATTCGTCGGTGCAGAGTTCGAGGGCGGCAGACACGCTATCCGCGTAGGAATGATAAACGACATCGAGAAGGCACAGAAATAATCACGAAAAAAAGAGACGGTGCTGTCTTTTATGGCAGCACCGTTTTTTCGCACAGAAAAATTCACAATTCTCATCCGCCCTGTCATCCTCGGACGAGCGGCGGGTGGTCCAACCGGGGAAGGCTATGCTTCACTCGATCTTCGTATTCTTGATCTTAGATCAACGCAAAAACAGACTGTCGCAATTTGAATTTTGTGGCAGCCTGTTTTCTGTAATTATGCTTTCTTTTTCTTTATTACGCAGATTATTACGATGATAGCTACAACTGCCACAACGGCACATATCGCTATGATAAGAACCATGTTGCCGTTGCCGTTCTGTGCGTTATCCGGGTTTCCTTCGCTTGCAGAATCGGTTGCTTTTTGCGTATCGTGTGTTGTACCCGGAGTAGTATCGGGAGCAGTATTGGGAGCAGTATTGGGAGTAGTTTCCGGAGCAGTATCCGGAGTGGTATCCGGAGTTGTACCCGGGGTAGGAGCGGATGGTGTCGTACCGTCGAGAAGAGCGGGGTCGAGTGTATTTTGCAGGGTAGGTACCGTGTCGGTACGCTTCTGAGAGAGCATCCACTCTACAACACCGGGCTCGTTTGCCGCTGTGACCCATATATCGTGATTTCTGCCCGGGTACTCGGTGTATTTGAGAAGGGTACCGTTGAGCTTGCTCACGGCATCAACGATACCGCGTGTTCCCTCAACCGAGAGGGTAGAGTCAGCATCTCCGTGGAACGTCCAGATAGGCGTGTACAGGAATGCTTCGGCTATCTTATGTGCTCCGCCTGTAGCACCTGTTCCAGCCTGGGGAAGAGCAGCCGCAACAGATCGGGGGTTTCTCGCTATTATGCTCCAGCATGCAGCCGCACCGTTTGAGCCTCCCGCTATGTACAGACGGTCACGGTCTATCCTTTCGTCCTCCATGGTCTTGTTTATAAGTTCTATGGCTGCACGCAGGTGAGCAGACTCAGGTGCCTTTGTGTTATCGAAGTTAGGTCCGCCCGGGTAGTGTGATACCCACATACTGGTCTTGGGTGCTTGAGGTGCTAAGATAACGCAGTCTGTACCGCTGTTGAGTACATTTGATACTATCGCATGGTTGGATCCGATCTGAGTCTTGTTGTCGGTTCCTCTCGAGCCGTTACCGTGGAAATACACGAATATCGGGTACTTCTTGCCGTTTGACTGTTCATATCCGTCGGGATAATATATTCTGTAGGGGAGTGCTGTTCCCTCGGAGGATGTGAAGCTGCCTGTACCGAATACCTCCTCAGGGATCTTGTGTACCACTGTACCCTTGGAGGTGTTGATGATCTTGAAGCCGGAGAGAAGAGGGCTTGTCACCTTTTCGACAGACTCTGCAACAGTGATCTCGGAGTCTATTGCCGTACCTGAGATTACAGAGCAGGAGGAGAAGTCACCGCCGTTGATGACGACCTTGCTCTTGCCCGAAAGTCCGTATTCACAGGCGACCTTCCCTGTGAACTTACCGCCGCTGATTGTGATCTCGGAGTTCGCACCCTTACATCCGTTGATATTTCCCGCGTACAGGTTTTTTACCTCTCCGCCGAATACTTCGATCTTTGACGAGCGTGTGTTATCATTCTTCATTTGACGGTCAAGACCTGCGATAAGTATCTCTTGTCCTGACTTTACTATTATATGAGAGCTTCCGTCGTTTTTCTTTTTTGGGGTAAGACCGTACTGCATACCGCCGAGCAGAGTGACAGCGGAGTTGACAACAGACCCGTCAAAGCCTGTGCAAGTGATCCCCTCGCCGAATTCGATCGGATTGTACTGACATATGATGAACAGTCCACGCACGGATGCGGTGCACGTGGTTCTGATGTTGATATTCTCGAACTTGGTCGGGCCGTTGAGAATATATCTCTTGTACGTAGTGCCGACATCGAGAGCCGTACCTTCTCTGTAATCGAGGTCGTTGTGGTTCTGCGTTACGGTAACCTGCCCATTATGCACAGGCTCCTCAAAGTTGGAGTTGATAGTGTAGGTGCCGCAGATCACGATCTTACCGCCCTGATCTCCAAGCACGGTGTAGGCATCGTAAAGTGAGCCGAGGGGCTTGTCAGCACTCGAGCCGTCTCCCGTACCTCCGTCACGCACGTACACAGCCGTCTCTGCCGCCTTCGTTTCAAGGGAAAGCCCGGGGATATATGCGAGCATAGGCAGTAACATTACCGCACATAGAATGATTGCCAGAAACATTTTCATTTTTCTGTCCTCCGTTTTTTTGTCTTTGACATAAGTGTACCATAAATGAAAAAGTTATGCAATTGCTTTTTTTAGTATAATATATTGCATTTTCACTCATTTGGCATAGCATGTATCCTTCGTACATTCGAACATATACAGTTTTTTCAGTGGCATAGCCATGCACTCGTTTGGGCATGCATCGGTGTTCTTTGCACCATGAATGCATCGGCGAAGGAAAGCTCAAGTCTGTCAGTGCTGCCGACTCTGAACGATCGGTAGAAGGTATAGATGTCTCTGTAACGTAAATTCTCTGTAATTATAAAAAAATCTCAAAAAACATCTTGACAAGCAAAATGCGTTGTGCTATAATAATGCCGTTGCGAAAAAGCACACCGCATTATGCGGGCCAATAGCTCAGTTGGTTAGAGCTACCGGCTCATAACCGGTCGGTCCGGGGTTCGAGTCCCTGTTGGCCCACCAAGCAAAAACACACCGTAGGGTGTGTTTTTTGCTTTTTGGAATTCAAACGGATAGGCTACGCAGAGTGGGAAGGGATAGCATCTTCTCTTACTACTTTGTCCAGAGCATTGTCGAGGCAGTACCGCTATATCTGCTGTCACGGTAGGATATGGCAAAGCGAAAAAGCGGTCGAAAGTACATGACAGTGCAGAATGCTTTTTGCAAACCGTAATTTTTGTGAAGTATCTATACGATATAAAAACCGCGGCTGTACATAGGGTACGGCCACGGTTTTTATATCGTTATTATTTTTTAGGTTATATCTCGACTCCGCAAGAACGAAGCACGTTTTTATATAGAGCAAGCTCGTAGTCGTAGGAGTAGGGATTTTGCTTTTCACCTCTGACGTAGGAAGCAAACGCTGCCATCATTCCGTCGTAACGGTCAAACGGCTCACAACTCTTTGATTGGACCTCTGCTGAGAATTTCTTTGGATCGTTATACTCTCTTACGATAGTATTCTGACCGCCGGGAACAGGATTCTCCAAAGGCTGGATAACAAGACTGCCTGTAGAACCTGCTATTACAAGGTTACGTCTGATAAAGCCCCCGAGCTCATTTGCCGAAGTCTTTGCCAGAGCTATACCCTTGTCATATTCAAGTACTGCCATACCGAGATCGCACGAGGTGATGCCTCTTGTACCTGTGGTGCGGTTGTAGGGAGTGATCTTGTTAGGTTCGCCCATTATCTGCATGATCAGATCTATGAGATGGCATCCGAGGAAGAACATCATGCCGCCCGGGAACGCCTCGAGCCACTGTCTCGGAACTACGGGATGTGCACCGTTCATTTGTGCTTCGACTGTGAATATGTCGCCAAGCTCACCTGCCTTGGCACGGCGGATAGCTTCGTCAACGATGGGATTGTAGCGGTACATGTATCCGAGATGGAAAATGAGACCCTTTTCCTTTACAGTAGCTATGAGCTTTTCAAAGTCGGCAAGAACGATACCACCCGGCTTTTCCTGGTGGATCTGCTTTCCTGCTTCTGCCGCCATCTGTGCGTATTTTGTGAGGTATACTTCCTCTGTTTCGACGGTGACAGCTTCTATCTCAGGGTCGGAGAGGATCTGTTCTACTGTCATTTCGCGATAACCCTCAAACCCCGCCAGGTTTTTGGGGAATTTTTCACGCTCGCCCTCCGGCAGAGCATATCCGACAACGTCGAATATGTCCGTCTGTTTTGTGATGGATCTCCATATCTGATTGCCGTGACTGTTAACACTGGTTCCTATCTGTGCTATTTTTATCTTTCTCATAAGTATCTCTCCTTATTTGAAAAAAGCTTTTTTCTTATGATAAAATACCTATCTGCAAAAGTCAATAATGTGCCGACATCTTTGCAGATTAGTGTCTTTTTTTTGCAGAATAGTTCAGCTGATATCCGAAAAACGTCTATTTTTCTACCGGGATTTTTGCTGTGTTCAGATAGAGCTGTGCGTATTTTTTTACCAGCTCACGCTCGCAGAACGGGACTTTTTTTCCCTCGATCAGCTGATAGTTTTCATGTCCTTTCCCGGCTAGCAGAATGATGTCGCCCGGCTCTGATATTCTCACGGCATGCTCGATAGCCTTTTCTCTGTCGGGAATCAATATGCGGTCGTCGTTTGAGGAGTACTGTGCGGCTATATCTGCTATGATCTCTTCTGCAGGCTCATAGTCGGG
The DNA here is from genome assembly GCA_045580775.1 of Eubacteriales bacterium. Lineage (GTDB taxonomy): Bacteria > Bacillota > Clostridia > Oscillospirales > CAG-272 > JAZMZS01. The sequence goes on along the minus strand of JAZNOK010000163.1, from coordinate 4,577 downwards.
GTTGTCCGATGTGATTATAGAGAGATCGCACAGATCACATGCTACCCTGCCCAGCTCTGCACGCCGCCCCTTTGTCCTGCCTCCTACTGAGCCGTAGAGACAGATGAGGCGGTTATGCGGGTAATCCGCGAGGGAATGCAGTACCGAACTGAGGGAAAAACCGTTGTGTGCATAATCAATGATGAAAACTCGGTCTGAGGCAACGTCCACGCACTCAAATCTACCGAGCACGGAGATCTCTGCCAGTCTCATTGCAGATGACGAAAAGCTGACTCCGCACAGCTTGGCACATGCCATGGCACACATAGCATTGTAGGAGCTGAAGTACCCTGGGGAGCGTGTTTTGACTTTATAGGAGTCTCTGCCCGTATCAAGGGTAAAGGATATCCCGAGCACTCCGTCATCTGAGTAGGGTTTTATCTGCACGGCATTGAGGCTGCCTTTTCCTTGTGCAGATATAGGGTAGAGCGAGAGGGCGGGATTAACCATAAATGCACTTGCCTCGTCGTCAGCATTGTATACCATGTTCTTTGCTTTGTAGTCGTAAAACAGCGATCGTTTGCACCCTTTGTAATGCTCAAATGTAGGATGCTCATCTCCGCCTATATGGTCCGGGGCAAGATTGGTGAAAACTACCGTGTCAAATTCAATTCCGTACACTCTGTCCATGTAGAGAGCCTGACTGGATATCTCCATTGCAACATATTCGATTCCGGCTGACACCATCTTTGAAAAATGATAATGCAGCTCGCAGCTCTCAGGTGTCGTGTTTGCTGTATCATAATGAAACTCGTCATAGTCGATGCCGTTTGAGCCTATATATGCTGCTCTTTTACCTTCTGCTCTGAGAATGGAGTAGATCAGATATGCTGTGGTCGTCTTTCCTTTTGTTCCTGTCAGAGCTATTATCTTCAGCTTTTTTGCAGGATGAGAGTAAAAAGCCGCCGAGGCTGCCGCGAGTCCGCGTCTTGTATTGGGAGTGATTATGACATAAGCGTCCTCCCCAAGTCCCTCGATCGGTCTTTGGCAGAGAAAAATACGGCATCCGTTTTTGTACGCTTTGTCTGCATAGTCATGACCGTCAGCGGCTGCACCCTTGATAGCGATAAACAGCGAGTCCGGCAGGGTCTTTCTCGAGTCACTGGTTATAAAGTCCACCTTTAGCTCTGATATATCTTTATCACACCGGTACTCAAGTCCCTTTAGCAGGTATGTTAGTTTTTTCATATCAAAAAATCCTATGTGCGTTTGTTGTGGTTGATCTAATATACCAATTATATCATTTATATGCGAATATTTCAACTTGAATTATGGATTTTTTTATAGTATGGAAAAAAGCTGTTTTCTTTGTGCATATCCCTCTGACAAACCGCAGTTATTCTGCTCCGATAAGTATGACACAAAAGTCCATCTGTACTCCGCAGACGGACTTTTGTGCGTATGAAAAGGTTTTTTGTACCGAGCTTGCACAGTGAGTGATTATTGAGCTTTGTAATTTATATAATGTTATATAGTTATGGAACGCAGTATTAGGGAGGGGATCGTATGAGACGGATATGTTCATTTTTTGTACTTGCAGCAATTATGCTGTCAGTTACTTCATGCACAGCGGATGAGATGAGTGCTCTTGAGCAGATATGTGCCGTGAGGGAGAGCTTTTCGGAGTATCTCGGGGCAGTGAGCGTATATAACTCGGGTGCACTACAGGGAGAGGATGGGTATGCTGATGGGGCTCTTTTGTGTGCTATGCTTGGGGGTGCTGAATATCCGAGCGAGCTTCACGGAGCCGAGGAATATGCATTTTTGTGTTCTTCTCAGATGGAGCTGTGTGAGGTGTGGTCGATAAAGTGCCGTACATACTCGAGTGCAAGGGAAGTGTACGGTCTTCTCAACAACAGAAAAGAATTGCTCACGTCTCCCGATTATGAAAATGACCGAGACGCCATTGCCGCAGACGGTGCGGAGCTTGTGCTTGACGGAAAGAATGTATACTTTGCTGTAAATGAAAAGGGACAGCAGATCGTCAGCTTTCTTATTGATCTGAGATAGTATATCTGTCGGATCATTTGTGCATACTTGGAATTGAAGAAGAAAAAAGGAAGTGCGAATATGCAGCTAGATAAAAGATCCTACAGCAAATTTGTAAAGCAACATGCAAAAAAGTCCCCCTTGCTCAAAAACTGCACAGCGGCATTTTTGGTAGGCGGGACGATATGTACTCTCGGAGAAGTAATGTACAAGCTATATTACAATACTTTGCTTATGCCGGAAAAAGACGCCGCGTTAGTCACCTCGGTGTCACTTATATTTTTAGCTTCTTTGCTTACGGGGATCGGGGTGTTTGACAAAATAGCCAAGGTAGCGGGAGCGGGAACACTTGTCCCGATCACCGGCTTTTCAAACGCCGTCACATCCCCTGCAATTGACAACAAAGCAGAGGGCTTTGTCCTCGGCGTTGGTGCGAAGATGTTTATTATTGCAGGACCTGTCATTGTGTACGGCGTGAGTGCCGGGGTGATTTACGGGGTTATTTATTGGATAACGACATTGTTTTAATGAAAAAAGGCTTGACCAAACCGGCCAAGCCTCTTTGCTGCTATTTAGGTAAAATTATCGCCATTCGAGAGCGTGGTTATCGTGGGCGGTGAGGCAAACTCCAGGATCGTTTACATGATTACAATGGCGTATTGTAAAGGAGTCGCTTTCTTTCGTACAAATTGCACCGTTGCGGAATTTGCAGCAAAGCCTTTTGGCGGGTTCTGTGTCGTAGGCTGGCTCTGTAACTGATTGCTCACTCAACCGATCAATATTCTTTATGACGGATTTGATGGTAAGTTCTAATGTGTCGCTGTATTCTTCGGGCAGATCACCTGCATTTTGAACAGCTCTTAAATCATTCAGTATTTGCTGCCACTGAGCCTTCGTGTTGCTTTCGTATTGAGTTCTGCTAAAGAGCCACAAAAACTGACATTCTGTTTTGATATCTAATTTTCCCAAGGTTGCAATCTGTCTTGCTACATCAAAATACTTTGCAGCATCTTCTGCAATTTCTTCTTTTTCTTCTGCGGTATACATATCAGATGCCCAGTCAGATAGCAGCTTTTTGCCTAAGTAATAGCAAGCGCTGACACTACCAAGCCTCGCTGCGTCCTTCATCAGTTCTTCATTGACCGGATCAGAAGCAATGGCCTCTTCGTACATTTTCTGACCGTCAAGCTGGTCTTTTACCAGTTTTTCCTGTTGCCTTTTTATTTCTTCCTCTTGCTTTTCTTTTTCACGTTTTTCTTTTTCTATTCTTATTTCTTCCTCGCGTTTGTACTCTTCTTCGTCAAGTCTTGGTATCAATTTGGTAAATTCGTTTTTAATTTCTTTTTGCAAGGGTTCGTCTAATTTCCATAAATTTCTGGAGATTAGTATGAATATTCCTCTAATAATGAACAACACAGGATAGCTGATTAAAGTGATGAATGCACCGGCTATCATTCCGGGCACAATATTTCCACTAATTTGAAACCCCATCATAAAAAAGATGATAAAAGAGCCAATGAAATATAAGAAATTATTCCAGAAATTGGTTTTACAATCTTTAGTGGAATTTTCGAATCTCTTTTGTAAATTGATAGCATTTTCTAGAGATTCCTTTTTGTATTGTGGTGTATATTTTAATTTTCGTGTGCAAACCCAATATGTTGCAGTGCAAAGGAAAGCGATAAAGGACGATACAATTCCAATAATAAAAAGTGTCATGTAATTGGGAACGCCAAATTCTGCAAAAAAAGTTACTATATAGTTCCATAAAAAAGTAATAACAGGGATGTTAATGATTTCTACCTCTTCGGGCGAACAACCCCAAGAGATATATATGCCATAGCAAACAAGCAAGGAACCGATTATCGCGAAAATAGCAGCTTTACCACGAGCAAATCGCTCTATTCGACGACGTCGAAACTCTGACGCATCAAATTTTGAAACCTTTTCTTGTAATTCTTTAAAAGTCATATGTTCTCCTCCAAGATAAAAATCTATAAATTGGAATTGTGTAAAATAGGCAGAAATAGTCTTTAAAACCATTATATTACTATTTGGTAAATTAATCAAGTTTTTTTAAAATATTTTAGTCCTAACAGAACACGAATGTATGGGTCCTAAGTTGACACAAGCAGAGGGCTTTGTCTTAGGAGTTGGTGCGAAGATGTTTACGATAGCGGGGCCGGTGATTGTGTATGGTACCGTAGCGAGTGTGGTTTATGGGGTTATATATTGGTTTACGACATTGTTTTAAACAAAAACCGCACCAATTTCTTGGTGCGGTTTACCACTTAACCTGCTATTGAAGATGCAATGATGACGGAAATGAATGCTATCACAAAAGAACCAATTTCTGTTGTTCCCCAGAAGTCAATTACTTGCATTTCCTCTGATTTGCACGATAACCAATCTTTCATATTCCACAGTATAATGCTTGAAATAATCATATGGAGAGCCAGCGGGATAATGCCGATGATTAACCAATCGGTAAAAAAGGCGCAGATGATATTTAAGGCAAAATATGTCGAGTGTATGATGGTTGTTATTTT
>JAZNOK010000162.1:0-10416 GCA_045580775.1 Eubacteriales bacterium | reverse complement strand
TTCGCATAGGAAATTACGTAAATTATGCATGTGCAGAATGCCCCTCCGCCCTGTCATCCTCGAGGGAGCGAAGCGACCGAAGGATCTGAGGGCGAGTAGTTTGAAACGTTACTGTTTCTTCCCGCTCAGATTCTTCACTACACTTCGTTTCGTTCAAGAATGACAGCGGGGCTGTGACTTTGAATGAAACGATTATGATCGTAGCAGAGTGCCGTCAGGCACTTTCTTGTCGTAGGTTGCAGCGAACTTTGCCATGTATTTAAGGTTTCTGACAGAATATCCTTTGGCTTCGTGAAAGGGGAGTATAATGTCAAAAGCAAGATCTTTGATAAAATTTATTGCCCCAAGTCCGGATATTCATTATTGTTCATTAAGATTTAAAGAATCTTCGATCTGCACAATACTTAATGACGTTACATATAAAAACATTGGGATGTTGCTCTCGCAACATCCCATGGTAATTATTTTTATCGCATAGGAACTTATGCGAGCGAGAATCGCGACAAAGAGTTTTCGCAAGACTAAGATTGAAGGGCAAGAGCGAGCGGAGTGTATTTTCATACATGACCGAGCTCGAGTCCCGCACAATCTGACGAATTGCGGAATTTATGCAAGCGATTTTACTATGTTCTCTGTGTCTGTTGCGATAACGAGCTCCTCGTTTGTGGGGATCATGAATACCTTGACCTTGGAGCCGGGCTTGGAGATGCAGGTGGGCTTGAGAGGTCTGGGGATGTTGCGGTTGAGCTCAGAGTCAAAGTCAACTCCCAGATAAGCGAGCTTCGAGCAGACAAGCTCTCTGATGTTCGCGTCGTTCTCACCTATACCTGCGGTAAATACGATAGCGTCCAGACCTTCCATCGTAGCTGTATAAGCACCGATGTACTTACGGATGCCGTACGCGAGAATGTCAAATGCGAGCTTTGCTCTTGCGTTGCCCTCTGCGATGGCAGCGGTGACATCACGGCAGTCGCTGGATACTCCGGAAACTCCGAGAAGGCCGCATTTCTTGTTCATGAAGCTGTTCATCTCGTCGGGAGTCATACCGGTCTTGTTCATGATGAAAGGAACGATAGCAGGGTCGATGTCACCTGTTCTTGTACCCATCTCGATACCTGCGAGAGGAGTAAAGCCCATCGAGGTGTCCATTACCTTTCCGTCCTTAACAGCGGAGATAGAGGAGCCGTTTCCGAGGTGGCAGGTGATGACCTTTGTACCCTCAGCCTTGCCGCCGAGCAGCTTTATGCACTCGCCTGCAACATAGCGGTGAGAGGTTCCGTGAGCACCGTAACGGCGAATAGACCAGTCCTCGTACATTTCGTAGGGGATCGGGTACATGTATGCGTAGTCAGGCATCGTCTGATGGAACGCTGTATCGAATACGAGTACCTGAGGTACCTTAGGCATAACGTCAAGGCAGCCCTGAATACCCATGATATGAGCACCTGTGTGCAGGGGAGCGAGATCACGGCAAAGCTCGAGCTTTGCGAGTACGTCCTCATTGAGGAGTACCGACTCAGAGAAGTAAGCACCGCCGTGGACTATTCTGTGTCCGACAGCCTCTATTTCGTCCATGCTCTTAACACAGCCGTATTCAGCTGAGAGCAGGCAGTCAACGACCAGCTTTGTAGCAACGCTGTGGTTGGGAATAGCGACCTCAGCCTCATATTCCTTGCCGGAGAGCAGCTGCTTGTGAGAGATCTTACCGTCGATACCGATTCTGTCGCACAGACCCTTTGCGACAACGGTGCCGCTAGTAGTATCAAAGAACTGATACTTGAGCGAGCTTGAGCCCGCATTTACAACGAGAACGTTCATTGTGTATTCCTCCGTAATGTGAAAATGTGAAAAATATTCCTTAACTATTCTATTATATATCAAAGATAATTTGTTTTCAAGAGATTTTTGCCTTTTTTGTTTACTTTCTTGTCCGTTTGATGTAAAATAAAGAAAAGATACACCCAAGCTCCAAAGAAGATGAAAAAAACGCCCATGCCCTCAGACTGAGCTATTGTGTCCTTGTGAGATGGGGGAATTGCGTCAGCATCGTCAGGGGCTTTGTGTTCTTAATTATGCAGAGAGGAGAGTTGACATGCGTACAACGGCTGTAATATGTGAGTTTGATCCGCTTCACAGAGGGCATGAGTATCTCATTTCCGAAGCACGCAACTCAGGTGCGGAATGTATAGTGTGTATAATGTCGGGTGCGTTTTGTCAAAGAGGAGAACCGAGTGCCTTTGACAGGCATACAAGGGCGAGAGCGGCACTTTCTGCCGGGGCGGACCTCGTACTTGAGCTTCCTTTTCCTTTTTCTTGTGCATCGGCTGAGTTTTTTGCTTTCGGAGCTATGAGCATCATAGCGGCATTGGGGGGAATTGATACTCTTGCCTTTGGCTGTGAGTCGGGGGACAGTGAGCTTTTGCATCAGGCGGCGTTGTTTATGTGCTCTGCGGAATTTGCCGCAGAGTATGAGAAGGCTGCATCCGAGCACCCGAGCATGGGGGCGGCGGCTCTGATGGAGCTATCATACACAAATCTCCGAGGGGATAGCACAATATTCTCGGGAGCGAACAACATCCTTGCTATCGAATATATCAAGGCGGCACACAGACTCTCCATGCCTATTTCGCTGCTTGGGATAAAACGCCGCGGCAGCGGGCATTCGGATATGTATGAGCATGATCCTTTTGCCTCGGCGTCTCTTATCAGAGAACAGCTCAGAGGCGGTGCTCGGGACATTTCTATGTATTTGCCCGACAGCACGGCGGGTATTTTCATGCGTGAGATCGAGCAGGGATGGAAGATACCGTCGCTGTGCCGTGCGGAGAGGGCAATACTCGGGCATTTCCGCCTGAGCTCCGATGCGGCAGATGCGGCAGAGCTCTCCGGGGGACTGGGCAACCGCATAGCGGATGCCGCGTGCACAGCCGAGACATTTGAAGGGTTGATGTCACTTGCAAGGACAAAGAAATATACCGATGCCCGCATCAGACGTGCGATCGTGTTTTCGATGTGCCGAGTGAGAGAGACGGACCTTCATACTCCGCCCTCGTATATTACCCTTCTCGGAGCAAACAGGAAGGGAATGCAGTTTCTCTCCGAATGCAAAAAGACCCGCACCCTGCCGCTTGTGTCCACACCTGCAATGCTCGGTACTCTTCCGCCGCAGGCTTTGCGTGCGTATGAGCTGGCACGTGCGGCTGAAGGACTGCGTGCTCTTTGCACTGAGAGGGTCAGAGCTGTTGAGGAGTCGTTGAGGACTCCGCCTGTAATTGTTAAGAATTAGTGTCATTGTGCACTTTGCCTTGACAAACTGACATAATTGGTGTAAAATATATCTGTTATAATAGAAATGAATGAAACGGAGGATATAGGTATGGCAACAGAGAACGTACAGTTTCTTGAATATAAAGGCAAAGCACTCGTCCGTCAGGGCGACTCTATCTGCTACGGCAACATGACAGACAAGCATATCCTGTCACTTATGATAATGGCATACAAGGACGTAGGAGGAAAGCAGCTCCCGGCAAAAGTCCTGATACAGGTGCTGTCTACCGACGGGACAAAGTCCTTTGCCGACAGGATAGTAAAACAGGGCGACAAGGATTCGCTGTATGATGCATTTGATATCGGCATGATATGGCTGAACCGAGCAAACGCGTAGAACATAGTTTTGACACAAAACACCCCCGCACAGAGATGCACGTATCGGCATCGCAGTTCGGGGGTGTTGTTTTTTTATTTTAGTTCTATCTCGTCAATATTGAGAAAATCCACAGCGGCAGATACGCTGTCTGCGGGAAACTCACACGATGCTCCGCATCCTTCGCATGCGACGACGATATGCTCTCCGTCCTCAGAGAAGAATACGCTGTAGGGGCCGTTGCCGCATTCGCAGTAGATCTTTTTGTCATATTCAAGCTCCCGCACCAGCAGATTAAGAATATCGTATATCTGGGCATCGGGGAGCTCTTTTTTTTCTTCATTTATGCTAAAGACATCCAGAGTGTCTATCCCTGCCTCCTCCAGCATTTGCGAGAGCTCTCTTCCCTGAGCATCAAGAGCCTCGGAGACTTGTTCTTGCTGTCCGAGCATACAGATATCCAGCCCCGACACGTGGCAAGGAAGCAAAAACAGCTTCCCTGAGAAGAACAGTCCCTCAGTCAGGGTATAGTTGTGCGGTGCACGGCAGATGAGGCATGGGACTTCTATTCGGATCTTTGCATCTTTGGATCTGGTGATGGACATTTCGCTGTGTCCGCATTGGCACTTGAGCACCAGCCTGTCGGCGTTCAGCTTGAACACACCGACCGGGCTGAGGATACCCTGTCCGCAATGCGGACAGCGGTATGCTACGGTGGTTTTTGTTTGCTCTAATATCATATCTTCCTCACTCATCTCCGCTTGCCGCAATTACGGAGGCTACAGCTTTCTGGTGCTCCGCATAGGTGCGGGAGAAGATGTTATAGCCGTCAGCATCGGCAACGAAGAAGTAATAGCTTGTTTTGGCAGGGTATATTGCACACATTATTGCTTCGTATCCGGGTGAGCATATAGCTCCGGGGGGCATACCGTTGTATACACGGGTATTGTACGGACTGTTAAACGACAGCTCCGCATCTCCCAGCTTTTCGGGACGTTTTCCTGTGGCGAGTTCAATGGCGTATACCGTTGTTGCGTCGCTCTCGAGCTTGGGATATTCTGTTGAGTTTTTGAGTCTGTTGTAAAAAACACTGGCAATAGAGTCGTAGTCCTCATAGTAGTACGCCTCTTTTTGCACTATGGAGGCAAGGGTGATTATCTGGTCCATAGTCATGCCGGCGTCTTTTGCATCGTTTTTCATTTCCTCCGAGAATTTCGCATCAAAGTTCTCGAGCAGCTTGTATATTATCTGAGACTCCTTGGAGTCGGAGTAAAAGTCATAGGTATCGGGATACAGGTATCCCTCGAGCTTGTATACTCTGTCGGCGGTAGCCGCAGCGTATACTTCAGGCAAAAAGTCAAAATACTCCGAGTAGTCATAGTTGTTTATCGCATCGACAAACCCTTCCTTTGTTCCGATCCCGGCCTCGGTGAAGATTTTTATGATATCCGTCACGGTAGAACCCTCAGGTATGGTCAGTCTGACTATTTCTCGTTCTTTTCTCGGGATAAATACTGAGCACAGCTGCTCGTAGTTCATTGTAGGAGAGAGTGTGTATGTTCCGGCGACGTATTTTTCCGTGTCTACCTCTTTTACCTCTGCAAAGAGCTTGAAGAAGAAGGGATGATTGATTATTTTGTTGTCATAGAGAAGCTGAGCCGTCTGCTCTATTGTCGCACCCTCGGGCAGAGTGACCTCTACGAGCACATCGTCCTTTACCAGGGCGAACATGTCGTTTCCTATCCGGATCACTCCTATAGCCAAAAATACCGAAACCACGATCACCGCAGTCAGGTATACTACCGTCTTGATCGTTCCGGTGATAAAAGTATTGATAGTCGGAGTACGGTCGATACGGCTGATCTGCACTTCACGGTCGGGTCCCTCGTAGATAACATCCTCCTCGAGATAGTCCGAGCTTATCTTTTGGCTCATAGCGGCAGACTGTTTTTCGGTTTTTCTTTTTTTCTTGGAAATATTGGTGTCTTTGTCTTTTTTCATGTTAGACTCACCTCGTTTTTGCATAGATGGTTGTCACATACCGCCCTGTATTACTCTGAGAAAACAGACTCTCGGGGGCAGGATGACGGCTGAGGGCAAGAGCCCTCTATTTACTGATAAGGATGACCGTAATGTACATTACGGCAATTACCAGAGACGCAGGCGAGAACAACGCAGAGAAGAAGCGTATCCCTCCTGTGCCTTTTTTATACTTTACGACATAGAAGCTGTCGCGGTTTTTCTTGGCGTAAGAGAAGTATATCCTCTGACATTCACCGAACGTCAGAGCCAGGCAGAGCAGCAGCAGAGCACCGAGGACTGTCAGCACAGCCCCAAGCTCACCGAGCGACCCGAGCACGTACTCGACTACATCTCCCCCGAATAAAGCAAAGAGATTGTACAGCAAATGCACAGCAAATGATGCGATGATCGAGTTTGCGGCGTAAGCACACATAGCCAACACCAGTCCGGACACGAAATAGAACGGCAGTCCCGCCGCATCAAAGTGAAGCATAGCGAAAAACAGCGAGCTGAGCATGACTGCAGTGAACACCGACGAGTGCTGATATTCGCTCATTACTATCCCGCGAAAGAGCAGCTCCTCGCAGAACGCAGGTACAAGAGCAAAGCAGACAGCATAGTAGAGCGGAGCTTCGGAGCCGAAGTCTGAGCCTGAGCTGTATATGCTGCTTTTTCCGCCTCCCGCCGCAAAGAACAGCACGCTTGTGAATATCAGTATAAGCGAGCACAACGCGATGAACATGATCTTGTCAGGGGAAGGGAGCCTTAGCCTGATATCGCGGCTGATATCGAGCGAACGGTACCTGATGTAGAATACACACGGAAGCACGAATACGAACAGCTGAACAGCCACAAGCGACAGATACGCCTGCGTAGCCGAGCCTTCTACCGCTGAGAAATCCACAGTACGCGTGATGAGCAAAAGCACAAAGATGACGCATACGAGCAGAGGAGTAATGAAAGTATGCCGAAATCTGAGCCCTGATGAGCCTTGTACGTTTTCCTTAGTTTCGTTTTCCATACATACCCCTCCTCTGTTTTAGTATTGATAAAAGATGCACCCTCTCCGACAAATCGCGAAAAAACACCCGCGACGGACAGTCGGACGGTGTCCGCAGTAAAAAGATCCTTTTCCTCAGCCCTGTACTCTGTTTTTTATAGCCATGGCGGTCTCGTCTCCGCACAGACAGCGGATGATCTCAACAGCAAAGGGGAAAGCATTTCCCATTCCTGCCGCGGTGATGAATCTGCCGTCTACCTCGACCTTGTTTTCGGGGTTGATGACGGCACCGTCGAGATACTGACGAAAATCGGGATAAGCTGTAGCATGAACTCCGCGGAGCATGCCGCGTTTGCCGTAGACCATGGGAGCGGCACAAATAGCGGCAAAGTACGCCCCGTCCGCCTCAGCCTTTTCGATGAGAGCTGTGGTGAGAGGATGCTCGTCACAGTTATAAGCTCCGGGAAGTCCCCCGGGGAACATGAGCAGATCTATCTTGTCGGAGGACGCTATAGCATCCTCTATAGAGATGTTGCACTCGACCGCATGACCGCATGTACAGCCGCAAGGACGCATATTGCCGAGTGATACAAATTTCACAGGGAGCTTTGCACGGCACATGAGATTGTATGGAGTGAGTGCCTCTATTTCTTCAAATCCGTCAGCAAGAACGATGTATATCATGATTATATTTATCTCCTTTTTCGAGTCAAAAATGTACGGTCGGGTAAATTCTTCCTTATATATTTTAGCTTATATACGGAAATTGTCAAGCTTTATTTTGTTAAAATACGCTCCCTGCAAAAAAATTATGCCTCAATATCCGAAAAACCCGAGTGATCCGTCTTTCCTACACGGGTCTTTGGAAACTCATCCAAAAATACTACCCCCGACGGCATACTGTACTTTAGCTGAGTTGCCTGTATCAGAGAGAGGACCTGTTGTTTTGTCTGTTCTTTTGTCAGAGGGCTGTCTTTTGCACGGATAAGATAGAGTACCGTGTGGGGCTTTGGCGTAGGGAAAAACTCGAGTGCCGCCTCACGCACGCCTTCCACCGATACAGCAGTCTTTTCTATCTCGGAGGGGAAAACGTTGATGCCGCTGATCTTGAAGGTGCGTTTTTTCCTTCCTCTCAGATACAGATAACCCTCAGAGTCGAGATACCCCAGATCCCCCGTGCGTACCCAGTCACGGCCGTCGATGTGACAGATAGTCTGTTTTGTTGTGTGCATGTCATTGTGGTAGCAGTTCATCTGTGTGTCAGAGCAGATGAAAACCTCGCCTGTCTGTTCGCACTCGAGTTCCTTTAGCTGTTCATCACGTATAGATACCGTAATGCCACGCAGAGCACGTCCTACCGAGTGTGGCTTTGACGCTGTGCGGGTGTTTACCGTGCATACAGTCACGGTCTCTGTCAGTCCGTACCCCTCATATAGCCGGCACTCCGAGCCGCTTTTTTCCATCAGGAGATCAAACTCCTCTATCAGGGACGGAAGTACATTATCCCCTCCGATAAAGCAGTATTCGAGGTTTTTGAGCTTAGCTAGGGCAAAGGCGTCAGTGTCCATGAGCCGTCTGTAAAGAGCAGGCACGCCTATTATCAGATTTACGCGGTTTGCGTTTATCAGCTTGATCACTTTTTTGGGGTTGAACTTCACCATTAGCACACTCGCAGCCCCTCCCGAGAGGGGTGCGTGCACTCCCATTCCGAGTCCGAACCCATGAAAGATCGGAAGTACCGCCAGCATTCCCATGCCCTCGATGTCGGGCACGATACAGTCTACCTTGTCGGCGAGTGCGGATATTGCCCTGTCGGACAGGGCGATGATCTTTGGCTCTGATGTCGTTCCGCCTGAATGCAAAAGCACCGAGTCTTCGGTGTCGGGACGGGTGCAGGAGTCTATGTCTTCTTTTGGGGGGAAGGTATGGTATCTGTCCAGCAGAAATACCCTCTTTGAATCATCTTGTGCATGCTTGCACTTGAGATAAAAACCATACCGCAAAAAGGCCGACGCGTCGTACATCGGATTAGCAAAAAAGAACCGCATGCCGAAAAACGCCGTGTCAGCATCGCTCTCCCTGCAAAGCTCAGAGTAATGGTTCTCGAGCAGCAGAATGTCACGGCTGCCTGTTTTTTTCGCTCCTTCACACAGCTGAGAGAGAGTACACAGCGGATGCATGATGTTTTGCACCGCACCCACTATGTCAAGAGCGTAAAAGAAGTATACAGCCGACGGAATGTTAGGCAAAGCTACAGTCACTACATCCCCTCGGCCGATGCCGTGGGCATTGAGATAGCTTACGGCACGGCGGATGTTTTTGTGCATGTCCTTTGAAGAGATGCACTTCCCTTCAAAGTATAAAGCCGCCCGGCGGCTATTTTCGTATGGACGTATATTTTCGTATAGTGTTGCCATCATTACCTCTTATGTGTTTTTGTCGGGTGCAGAAACGTCAGCCCGGGTCATCTGAACCCTGCAAAATATAGTACTGCCGCGAGCAGTACAGGTATGAGCAGCTGATGCAGTATATATATGACCAGACTATGCCTGCCGAACAGAGTCAGCATTCCGCCGGGGTAAGTGCACCTGAACAGCGACCGCTTCTGCGGGTACAGCATCCTTCCGAGGAACACCCCGATGAATACCACCCCTCCGTACAGCAACAGAGAAAACGAGTCTGCACCCGAGTCGGCTGTTCCGAGTACGGTGCATATCAGCACCCGCAGGTACCCTGAAGATCTCAGTGACATATACCCATGTCCGTGAGAAAGATAAATGCCGAGCAAAACCATGCCGGAGCCGATTGCGAGATATGCCCATTTACCGCATTTTATCCGTTCAAGCAGCCCGATCAGTATCAGCGACAGGGATATGCAGTGGAGAATACCGAAGAGCACCACCATGTCAGGGTCTGAGAGCAGCTCTCCGAGTATGAAGGTGAGAGCACTCACTCCTATGGCTGCTCCCGCGAGCTTTATGCCCCTTTTCATGTTGCTTTTTGAAAAGGAGGTGCATATTCCCACCAGCACAAGAAACGCACAAACGACAATAGGCCGTACAAAAGAGCGAATTTCCGAGTTCCAGTACATGCGGCTGATATTGTATACAGCACGCCACGCACCGCCTGCCGGAGGGTAAGTTGAAAAGACCGTGGGCAGCAGTCCCCACAGGTCAAACATGAAATGGTCGAAGATCATCAGAGTGACACATATTCCCCGAAGAACGTCCAGCTCAGCTATCCGTTTTTTCGTGTTTGGTCCCTTCATCTGTCCTTTTCTCCTCGTTATTACTTAACAGAAGTACCGCACCAAGTATCAGCAAAATACCCGTGCCTGAGTATATGTCCAGCTTCTCGCCGTACAGAAAGACTCCGAACAGGGTAGCTGACATCGGTTCTACTATACCGAGAGCTGACGCCGTGCCTGCATCGAGAGCCTTCATTGCGAGTGTGTAGAATATGTATGGCAAAACAAACGTCACCACGCCTATACCGATGATCAGCGGCAGGGTGAGTGCGGGGGCGGTTGCCGTGCGTCTGACAAAGTCCCCGGGAGAGCACAGCGACAGGGCAATGCATGCCGTGAGCATAAATACATACAGGGTTGCCGTCATAGGACGTGTTCCGCGACGCATTGACAGCTTTGTGAGGATGTTGTAGGCACCGTATGATATGCCGGAGAGCACTCCCATCAGTATTCCCGCGAGGTTGAACTTCATCCCTCCCAAGTCGGATCGTAGCCATGTCGTTC
>JAZNOK010000161.1:0-5707 GCA_045580775.1 Eubacteriales bacterium | reverse complement strand
TGTTGCACTTGGCTCAGGTGTATCATACCTATATAGTACTGTAATGCTGTTTTTGATGTGTTCGGAGCGTGATACTGCATCTCAGGCACACTATCTGCACGGTTTGTACTTTGAGTCCGCGGCAATGATCCTCGCTCTGATCACAGTAGGAAAACTGCTCGAGGCACGTTCAAAGGGAAAAACAGCAAACGCCCTAAAAGCCCTGATGAAATTATCTCCGCAGACAGCAGTACTGTATAGAGAAGGAAAAGAAGTAGTAGTCCCTATAGAAGAGGTAAGACGAGGGGATACGTTCATTGTCAAGGCAGGCGAGAGCATTCCCACAGACGGAGTGGTAATACAAGGAAGTGCCGCAATAGACGAAGCTTCTCTGACAGGAGAGAGTATTCCTGTCGACAAACACACAGGAAGCTCAGTATACGCCGCCACAGTGAACAAAAACGGATATCTTGTATGTGAAGCTACAAAGGTCGGCGAGGATACCACTCTCGCTCAGATCATCCGCACGGTAGCTGATGCTGCGGCTTCAAAAGCACCTATAGCAAAGATCGCAGACCGTGTTTCCGGGGTGTTTGTTCCGATAGTAATGACAATAGCTCTGGTCACAACCATAGTATGGCTGATCGTCGGCTCGGAGGCGGGATATGCTCTGGCACGCGGAATATCCGTGCTTGTCATCAGCTGTCCGTGTGCTCTCGGGCTGGCTACCCCTGTAGCGATAATGGTAGGCTCAGGCAAGGGAGCAAGTGCGGGAATACTCTTTAAAAACGCAACAGCCCTGGAGCAAACAGGAAAGGTATCTGTCGTTGCAGTAGATAAAACAGGAACTCTCACACTCGGCACTCCCACAGTCACGGATATCATACCTACAGGCACGGTAACAGAGAAGCAGCTCGTCTCGCTTGCTTACTCCCTGGAAAAAAAGAGCGAGCATCCGCTGGCACGAGCAATCGTCCAATATGCCAATCAGACCGATGCAGAGTATTTTGAATGCGAGGACATCGAGGTAATGTCCGGAAACGGTATCAAAGGAAAGCAAAACGGATGCGAGCTGTACGGAGGAAGTGTAAAATACATTTCTTCGGTAGTACAAATAGACAAAAGCATCCTGGAAGCAGCCGACCGTCTCTCTGAGCAAGGAAAGACACCGTTGTGCTTCTGCCGCGGAGAACAGATGTGCGGAGTGATAGCCGTGGCAGATGAGATCAGGTCCGAGGCGGCAGAAGCCGTGCGGGAGCTGAACAGAATGGGAATAGATGTCGTGATGCTTACAGGAGACAACGAAAAGACCGCACATGCCGTAGCCGACAGACTCGGAATCAGCAAGGTCGAAGCCGGAATACTGCCGGACAAAAAAGCTTCTGCTGTAGAAAGATACAAAAAAAGCGGCAAGGTGCTAATGGTAGGTGACGGAATCAATGATGCCCCGGCACTTGCCACAGCAGACATAGGAATGGCAATAGGAGCAGGAACGCAAATAGCCATAGACTCGGCAGATGTTGTGCTGGTCAATTCCTCTCCTCTCGATATAGCATCAGCCGTCAAGCTCTCGCGTCATACAATAAAGAACATACGCCAAAACCTATTCTGGGCGTTCTTTTACAACATGATAGGCATACCGCTGGCAGCAGGAGTATTTATACCTTTACTTGGATGGAAGCTCGAACCTATGTTCGGAGCAATGGCAATGAGTTTGTCGAGCTTTTGTGTAGTAACAAATGCTCTGAGGCTCAACTTTGTCCGCCTTTACGATAAAAATGCAGAAAACAAAAAGCCATCGGATGACGGTGTTTTGACCCTCTGTATCAAGGGAATGATGTGCTCTCACTGTGAAGGCAGAGTAAAAGGGACTCTTGAAGCGTTCGATGAAGTAGTAAAAGCAGATGTAAGCCACAAAACAGGACGTGCAATAGTAACTGTATCCGCCGACATCTCGCCTGAGCTTCTTCGGTATGCTGTAGAATCACAGGGATATACCGTCACTAAATACAAAAAAGCAGGCAAGGGCACACAGCCGCATTCCCGCCTGTCCTAACCGTCTTTTGTCGAAAGGACATAACAGCAAAATACGAAATTACCTATACAATAAAAGCTTCAAAGAGACCGAAAGCATCACAAAAATGCTGCAAGGTCTCTTTTTCCCAACTCCAGGTTGAAAATACCTCAATTACATTAAACAAATGGGTTATTGATTTTTGTGCAATTTTGTTTTAAGATATTATTTGTACGCACAATTCGACATTCATACAAAAAAAGGAGGGATCTTCATGTCAAGCATCAGCATAAACGAGCAGATACTTCGTCTGCGAAAGGAACGGGGCATAACACAGGAACAGCTTTCCAATGCTCTGGGCGTATCCAATCAGGCGGTCAGCAAGTGGGAAAGTGCTCAATGCTGCCCGGACATCACGTTACTGCCGGAGATAGCGGTTTTCTTTGATGTTTCGGTAGATGAGCTGCTGGGATACAACACGGCAAAGGGAGAGCACAGTATGATGTTTTCTCTGAGAAACACAGTCAAAAACATGCCTGAAGGCACAGACTATGCATTTGCTCTCAGAGCAGCATACAATCTGCACGCACTCCTGGTATCCAAGGCAATGGAAGACCCCCATACCAACGCACACGGATGGGATACTGAGTCAGCCCTCGACAAAGCTGACAAGGGAAAATGGGGAATATCCCGCATCAACCTCCCCGCCATCACGTCATACATGAAGCACGGCTCGGTATTTTACTCCGACAACAAGGATGTGTCTCTTGCAAACACACGGATGCGTGAAATATGTTATCTTCTCGGGGTGTTCTCTGATATCAAAAATCTAAAAACGCTGTTCGCTCTGTATAATCTCACGGTACACTCAGAGGATATGTTCGCCTCTGTCGCACAAATATCCGCTGAATCAGGTCTCGCTGAAGGTATAGTGGCATCATGTCTGGAAAATGAAATATACGAATATATCACAGAAAAAAAGAGCGACGGTGACACCCTCTACCGCATTGAAGGTATGAACATGCACATCCCGCCTATGCTTTCTATGTTCTGCGATGTAAAGTAAGCGGCATTAGTTCTGCTCTAAGATCCGTGTGCGAGGGTCGCTTGGCGGGTTTTAAACAGAGATTTTTATTCAGGTCAAGACGTCTCGAGTGAAGGCGTACTATCGTACTCCGATCTCGAGCAACGCAGAGATGGGCAAAAATATCACTTACAACCGATATTAGTTCGTCTCTTCTCGGCTATAGCAAAGAGGCACCGTCGATCGGACGGTGCCTCTCTCTCTCTTTGAATTGTCTGAGAAAAAAGGGCTGTTTTATTTCTGTGTAACTTCTCTGAAATAAGCCTTAGGGTGTGAGCACACAGGGCATATCTCGGGGGCGTTGTTCGATATATGAATATGACCGCAGTTCAGACACTCCCATATAGTATCTCCGTCACGGGAGAAGACGATTCCGCCCTCAACATTTGATAGCATGTCTCTGTATCTCTGCTCATGGCGTTTTTCTATCTCTGCTACCTTTTCAAACAAAAACGCTATCTGGTCAAAGCCCTCTTCCTTTGCCTCTTTAGCAAAGCCTGCATACATATCCGTCCATTCAAAATGTTCACCCTCCGCTGCATCCGCCAGATTCGGCTGGGTAGGCGGAACTTCTCCTCCGTGCAGAAACTTGAACCAGATCTTTGCATGGGCAAGCTCGTTTTTGGCTGTTGCTTCAAACACATCGGCTATATCCTCATATCCGTCTGTGCGGGCTTTTTCTGCATAATAGTGATATTTCAGATTTGCCTGAGATTCCCCTGCATAAGCGGCAAAAAGATTAGCCTCTGTTCGGGTTCCCTTGAGATCACTTATGTTTTTCATATTATCTACCTCCGTTTTTGTCTTTCCATGTGTATTTTTGCCAAAAGAAAAAAATATATACACAAAGGCGTCAAAGTCCGTTAATCGGTACATCTGCTTGATTATAATATCCTCACAAGATAACCTAAATTATCAAAGTGAAGTTCGGATTTTTGGGACAAAAAATGAAAGGTAGGTATTTAAAATGCTTCTGCTGATAATCTTCTCTCTTTCGGTGTGTTCTCTGCTCGAGCTGTCTATTGTTCCGAGCGTAATATTTACTGCTGTATTCAGCATAGGAGGTTTCTTTGCTATAATTTACTGCAAGCTCCGCTTTCCTCTCGACGAAGAGGAAGAAATGGCTATACGCTCATACATACTCCGTGCAAATAACATCAAAAAGCACCTTGGATCCCGCCGTCATGCCCCCGCATGCCGTAACAGGATCATCTCAGAGTGACGCTTGGACGAGTGCTCTCATAAAAGCCAAAAGAGGCAAAGACAGCGGTCTGCTGTTTTTGCCTCTTTTATTTATTATTATGCCTCTTTTGTCATTTTACCACTTGGGAGCGATACCAAAGACATTTACAAGCACAACGACCGTGAGCAACGCAATCAATGTATAGACTATCATGGGAATGATATTTGACTTGATTATCTTACCCTCCGAGCCTGTGGTGCCGACAGTAGCACAAGCTGCAACGACGTTGTTGATACAAGTAATGTTACCGATAGCTCCTCCGACTATCTGAAGTGCAACTATAGCAACGGTAGAAAGTCCGAGCTGAGCCGCCGTATCATACTGGAGATTGGTAAACAGGATATTGGATACGGTGTTAGAACCGGATATAAATGCACCGAGAACGCCGATGAAAGGAGCAATGACAATATATGCTTTTCCCGCTATACCTGCAAGGAACTCAGCCATGACAGTCATCATACCCTTCAGCTCTGCTGTAGCGGAGTTCTTCATTATCTGAACCAGTGCAACACCGAAGGCGATTGCTATTGCCGCAGAAGCGATCTGCTTGAGCGAGTCTAACCATGCTTCCTTGACTGCTTTTGCGGACATTTTGTGAAGAGGTATGGTAATAAGTGCTACAAGCATAAAGGGAACTATACCGGGAAGCCACGCAGGCTTAAACGCATAGCTTGCATTCTCTACTCCGAAAATATTACCGGTGCTGATGACAAGGTCATTTGCAAGAATGCTCTTGATGCCGATAGCATCAATTCTGGTTATTACAAGGATAAGTGCGATTATTACGTAAGGCATCCATGCCATGATAAGTGACATAGGTCTGCCTGTAGTATCTTCATCCTCGTTGCCGGTTGCTTTGCTCTTCCAAGAGTCATCCCACTCAGATGAGTCTGCAAAGCCCCAGGTCTTCTTCGGAACAAGGAAGCCTGCTCTTGCGGCAAGGATAGTAATAACAAGTCCTATAACAGACGAGAAAAGCGACGGGAACTCAGGGCCGAGGAAAGCCGCGATGATAAGATAAGGAACCGAGAAGCAAAGTCCCGCAAATATCGCAAAAGGAAGAACCTCAAATGCGGGCTTGAATGATCTTTCCTTCCCAAAGAACTTGGTTAATACCGCGATTCCGACAAAAGGAAGGAATATGGCAAATACCATGTGAGGGATAGCTGACCAGACGGTAAGCTCGGACTGATATGCACCTGTATCAATACCTGCACCCGAAAGAGTGCTTCCGAGCTGATTCATAGATGTGATAACAGGAGTTCCGACAGCTCCGAAAGAAACCGCCGCACTGTCGTATATGAGTGCTACCGTAGCTGCTGCAAGAGGGGGGAAACCAAGGCTGACAAGAAGCGGACCCGCACGAGCCGCAGGAGTACCGTTTCGG
>JAZNOK010000160.1:0-40758 GCA_045580775.1 Eubacteriales bacterium | reverse complement strand
TTTGAAAGTGTTAATCGGGTGCAATATGTTGTTTGCACATTTTACACCTTTAAGTACGGACAATTCATCAAAATTCTCAATATTAAGATCGCCTGTCATAATAAACTTTTTTTCTTTTGAGAGAATGGAAGATATAAATTTCAGTTGCTCTTCTCTTACATGTTTTTCTCTATAGCTTAGATGAGTATTAAAAAATGATAGATATCCCATCTCTGTCTCAAGTACGAGTTTGACGATTATTCTCTGCTCGGAAGCGGAAGGGAGCATATACTTCTGCATACTGACTAACGGATAAGAAAACAGAGCACCTATACCGTACTCTCCTCCGTCGTAGTCAATTGATTTTGAAAATATAGCTGAAGGAAAACCGCAAATTTTGTTAATTTCTCCCAGAGTATTTATACTCTTGCTTCTTTGAACTCCAACGTCGATCTCCTGAAGTCCGCAAAAGTCACACTTTGTATTCTTTATTTCCTGTGCGATTCCCTTTATGCTTTTTGCTCCGTCTGTGTTGTGAACATTATATGTTGCTATTCTCAGTTTCTTGTCATGCTCCTCTTATAGTGAGAATACTTTTCTTTTTTGTATATAAATATATTTTAACATATTCTTTTGTTGTTTACAAGATGTAAATAATTTACTATTTTGATTGATTTGTATTTATAATTATGTTATAATAATAAAATAAAAATCCCAAGTCGAGGTTTGTTTATGGCTGTTAAATATTCATTTATCGGAGTAGGAAATATCGCATCTGCGATCATATCCTCACTGAGTACCCTTGAGGGGAAGCTCAAAACTGCTCCTTCTGATATCTTTTTGTATGATAAAAATCCTATACAGAGTCAAAGATACGCTGATGTCGGGTACAGTATATGTGCTACTATTGAAGAATGCATAGATAATGCTGATTACATTTTTCTTTGTGTGAAGCCGCAAAATTACAGAGAAGTTCTTGAGTATTTACGCTCGCTTGGACGCATGGATGATAACAAGGTCATTGTGTCTGTTGCCGCCGGAATAGCAACATCTCAGATATGTGAGTGTATCGGACAGAACATCGGGGTAATAAGAACCATGCCCAACACTCCTATGATGATAGGTCAGGGGGTATGTGCGATATGTCATAACGAATATGTCAAACCAAAGCAGTTTGAGATGATATGCAGGATATTCTCAGCAAAAGCCGAGTTGATGGTTCTTGACGAGTCGATGATGAACAAGATAATCGGTATTACTTCTTCTTCTCCTGCTTATGTATATAAATTTATTGATGCACTAAATGAAGCAGCGATAGCTGAAGGATTTGACGATCCTAAAATGCTTTCTGTAATATGCAAAATGATAATTGGATCTGCACTCATGGTACTTGAAAAAAACTCAGATATAAAACAGCTTATTAAAGCTGTGAAAAGCCCGAACGGTACTACAGAAAAAGCACTTGAAGTATTCGACAAAGAGGATCTGGAAGGAATGGTTCTCAGGGCTGTCATTGCATGTAATAAAAGAGCTGATACACTGGGTTCTGAGATGTAGTCAGAGTAATAATATAAAGACCCTCATCATAAATATGTAGCAAAAACAAATGAGGGTGAAAAAATGAGCCAAGCTGTATTTAAAATAAAAGCCGACAGAAAAAACGAACACAAGGAAGGAATATTTTTAATTCTGCTTTTGCGGTATACTTTTGTATTTATTATTGCTTTTATCCTGGGGCTTGTTGTATATTACCTTGTCAATTCTCCAAAATCACAAATGCTTGACGGTTACATAGTATCATTTTTTTCACTTGTGTTCGATCCCGGCAAGGATATCTTTGATAATGCGGCTCTTGTGGTTTTTGCATCTTCTTTTGAGCTGAAAACGCTCGTATATATATTTGTCGCAGGATTTACGATGTTCTCCTCTGTTGCTATATATTGGATCTTATGCACACAGGCATGTTCTCTTGGTTTTTCTTCGATCTATCTTGTAAATTCCATGAGCTCAGGCTCTCTTTCTTTGGTTGGGTTTCATGATCTGATTTTATTTTTATTGACAGGTGCGGCAATTTCATCAGTAATGCTTGTTTTCTCTGCAAAAACAAGAGTCTTTAATGATGTATTCAGAAATCTCGGAAACAGAAAAAAATTGATAATAAGATCAAAGCCGCTCTATATACAGATATTCACTCTTATATCTCTATGCGGTGCGGTAATACTGATTTATATATTCAGATTTATTTTCAATTCTGTATAGAATAATAAAGGATGTATTCAAATGGAAAAAAAGAAAAGAACAGGACTTCCCTTCTTTAACTTTAATAAAGACGGAAAAGGAGTAAAAAAGGAAGAAGCTAATCTTCCTTTTACGTTTGTAAACTTTTTTAAGTATTTTAAACGGCATTTTTCAAAGCTGCTATCTGTAAACATTGCAATGATAATCGGCAATTTGCCTATTTTCTTTGCACTTCCCGTTTTTGCAGGGTATTTCCACAACTCATCCATTGCTCCATCTGATATCCGATATCCCCTGATAGGAGGAGTATTACCTTTCATAGAGGATAGCAGTGTACTGACACCGCTTTTGAGCACACTGGGGCTCTTTGAGACGATATCTGCGTGGACGGTACTGGACACTATCGTTTTATCCTTATGTTTTCTTGTGCTGTTTACCTTTGGACCTGTTAATGTAGGTACTACCTATATAATCAGAAATCTGCTCAAAGGTGAACCTATATTCATGTGGGATGATATGAAATACTCAATTAAAAGAAATCTTCGTCAGGGGATCATTTACGGCATATTTGATATTGTTCTGAGCGGTATGCTTTTATATGATGTTTATTTCTTTTTAGTTAATTCTTCCATAAGTTTTATGAACAGTATGTTTTTCTATGTTTCACTGGTTGCACTTGTATTCTATTTCTTCATGCGTTTTTATATTTACATTATGATGGTTACTTTTGATCTTTCTTTGTTTAAGTTGTTCAAAAATGCAATGATATTTGCCTTCTTAGGGTTTAAGAGAAATATAATGGCATTGCTCGGTATTTTTGTAGTTGTTTCTTTGAATTTCATACTTTTTATCTCCTCACCTGTCACGATGGCACTCGGAATTGCACTGCCGTTTGTTATGACGCTCGGAATATGCACATATATCTCCGCTTATGCTGCATGGCCAAAAATTAAACAAATAATGATCGACCCTTATTATAAAGAAGAACAGGTGGATTACACTGACTTCGCCATTATGAAAGATGTGCTGTAGTTTTTTCTTCTGATCTTCAATTTAAAGAAAAAAATAAAGATTTTTAGCTATAAGAGAAAAGAGAAGTTCCTTGGGACTTCTCTTTTCTTGTAAGTGAATTTAACTACTAATTACTTCAGACGCTGTAACGAAGCTGTATCCTTGTTTTTGCAGTTCGGGTATAATTATATCCAGTGCCTTTTCTGTGTAGCTCTTTCGCCAAATATAATCATGCATCAGAATGATATCTCCGTTTTTAACTGTGTTCAGCACATTTTTCGCAATTTGATCTCCGCTTAGTCCCTTCCAGTCATAAGTGTCCACTCTCCATAAGATTACATTATAACCTTTATGATTCATTGACATGGCAATAGCATCATTCATATATCCCTCAGGAGGTCTGAAGTACACGGTCTCTATTCCGGTTATTTCTTTTATCGTTTGTTTGCATTTTTCAACACTCTGACATAAGGTGTCTTCTGACTGTTTATATAGACTTTTGTGATCATAGGTATGATTTCCTATCTCATGACCGTCAGCTACTATCATTTGTAATTGCTCAGGATATTTTTTTGCATTCTCTCCGATAACAAAAAAAGTTGCACGTACTCCGTACTTTTTTAGCACATCGAGTATTTTTTGTGTTTTTTGCGGATGAGGACCGTCATCAAATGTCAGTGCAACCGTCTTTTGGTCTGTCTGCATGTGAACATAAATGTTATCTCTGTTTTCAGGATAATATTTAGCATAAGCATAAATACTTGACCAAAACAATGCACACATAGATACAATAACGCATAATAATTTACGCAAGATTATCGAGTGTTTCAAAACGATACCCCTGGGATTTCCATTCTGTTATCAGACGTGATATAATTTTTGCATTCGTACTCGAGGTTGGATGAAGTAATATTACAGCACCGTTATGAGTGCCGCCAAGCACCTTTTCGATTGCTTTATCCTCGGACATTTGCTTGTTATTGTCCCAGTCCTCATAGGCAAAGCTCCAAAAAACCGTTTTATATCCCAAGCTGTCTGTAAATTGCAGATTCAGCTCGGAAAATCTTCCTTCAGGCGGGCGATAGATTTTTGCAAGTTGCTTTTGTGTGCACTCTGTGTATGCATCCTCGAGCCTTTTCAGTTCCTTTTCAAATGTTTCAATATCCTTTACTCTGGACATATCCCGGTGTCTGGCTGTATGATTACAAACTAGATGCCCTTCATCAGCCATTCTTTTGACGAGTTCCGGATTTTTCTTGACCAAATTCTCGAGAATAAAGAATGATCCCGCGACATTCTGTGCTTTCATCTCATTTAGAATAAGTTCAATATTTCCGTTTTCGTATCCTGCATCAAAGGTAAGATACAGTACCTTATCCTCATTACCGTCACCGTGCATTTTGTCTACGTATCTGCAGTTATACTTTTCAATAAATGACAGCCTGGAGTCCAAAACGGGCTGTTTGTGTTCATTGTTCTTCTTAAAAAACCATGCAGTAGCATTCAAAGTTTCCTCGGCGTTTATTACAAAGCTCGGCGATATCAGCATTAGCAAGGTTAGTATAGATACTAGTATTTTTTTCATAAATATATCCCTCCGTAAATATTGTTCTCGGAATTAAAATATCAATCCTAAGAAAAAAATATAAACGGAGGGAGTATTTTTTAATTGTTATTTTCAAGACACGAAAGAACATCATAAATACCGGATGACGGACGGATTTTTATTGTTTTTTCATTCATACCTTTATTATTTCTTTGAGGAATTATTACAGTCTCAAACCCAAGTCTGGCAGCTTCATTTACTCTTTGTTCTGCATAAGATACCATTCTGCATTCTCCGGAAAGACCAACCTCACCGAAAACAACAGTTTTATCATTTATAGGTTTGTCACTGTAACAAGAGATCAAAGCCATACAAACTGCGAGATCGGCTGCAGGTTCATCGAGGCGAAGCCCGCCGGTCACGTTTATATATACGTCATACTGAGAAAATTTCATTCCCAGTCTTTTCTCAAGTACGGCAAGC
The DNA here is from genome assembly GCA_045580775.1 of Eubacteriales bacterium. Taxonomy (GTDB): domain Bacteria; phylum Bacillota; class Clostridia; order Oscillospirales; family CAG-272; genus JAZMZS01. The sequence continues at coordinate 35,501 of JAZNOK010000160.1, read as the reverse complement.
AGGAGATTGAGTCTGTTGTAATCTATACCGTTTGAGTTTCTGCGAGGAGACGGAAAGACCGTAGGAGTTACCAAAGCTTGAATTTCACAAATAAGCGGCCGTGATCCTTCCATGACACAAACAGCACAATTTCCCGATACACCTACAGGTCGATCAGACATGAGTGTTTTTGAGGGGTTGTCAACTTCGCACAGTCCAACATCTGTCATCTCAAACACTCCGATCTCATTTGTAGATCCGTATCTGTTTTTTATTGCTCGGATGATCCTGTATTGCTGTGTTCTCTCTCCTTCAAAGTATAAAACAGCATCAACCATGTGTTCGAGAATTTTTGGTCCCGAAATACCACCGTCTTTTGTTACATGACCGACAAGAATAACAGATGTGGTACTTGTTTTTGCTTTGGAAATAAATGCAAGTGCACATTCTCTTACCTGTGTTATGCTACCGGGGGCGGAGTTTATCTTATCAGAAAAAAGAGTCTGAACTGAATCGACTATCAATACATCCGGTGATAGTCGTTCGCATTCACCGAGGATACGTTCAATATCCGTCTCGGTTAAAAAGTACAGCATATCACTCGAGATGCCGAGTCTGTCTGCTCTGAGCTTGAGCTGACCGAGCGATTCTTCTCCGGAAACGTATAAAACCTTATTTGTTTTTCCTATACTGGCAGATGCCTGCATCAAAATAGTTGACTTACCAATTCCGGGTTCTCCTGACAATAGCACAACAGAGCCTTTTACAATTCCTCCGCCAAGAACTCGATCGAGCTCTGCATATCCTGTCATTGATCTGATGTAATCAGGGGAAGTTATTTCGTTAACCTTTACAGCTTGAGTGTTGGATGAAAGTATTCTTCCTGGATGTTTTTCCCTGGAGTCTTTTTTTATTTCTTCAAAGCTCTCCATCATGCTGTTCCAAGAACCGCACATAGGGCATTTTCCCATCCATTTCGGGCTCTTATAATCACATTCTGAGCAAATATATATACTTTTTGTTGACATATTTTTCGCCTCGGTTTTATACTTTTTTCCATTTTATCATATTAAAAGCTAAATATCAATATAAATTTTCCATTATTGAATTTGAGATCACCGTGGCAAGCTGTTTTCTATATGCTTTGTCATTTAGCATTTGACATTCTCTTTCATTCGAGAGAAAACCGCATTCAACAAGAACTGCCGGTATTTGGAGTCTGTCGAGGAGGTAGATAGAGTTATCCGAAGGTTTAATTTTTCTATTATTATCTTTTTGCAGATATGTGATGGTGTTATTCTGTATACTGTCAGCCAAAATTTTGCTCTTTTGATTATTTTGAGAGTAATATACCTGCAACCCACTGTACATTGATTGCGGAAACTTATTCATGTGGATACTGATAAACAATGCTTCTTGTTGATCTTTTGCAATCAGATATCTATTTTTCAGATCATATATTTTTCTTTGTCCTTTGATATTTTCCTGCTCTGAGTAAAGTAATTTGTCTTCCGTTCTTGTCATAATAACTTTAATATTATGACACATGAGTATTTCTTTGATTTGTGATGCAAGTATAAGATTTAGATCTTTTTCCAAAGTTCCGTCAAAACCTACGGCACCGCAGTCTTCCCCTCCGTGTCCGGCGTCTATGATCACAGTGTGGTATTTTAATTGATCTGTATTGCCAACACTGCCGGTTTCTTTTACAGAAAGATCAGATATTATGCGGTGTGAGTAACCAATTACACATGAGATAAGGACTAAAGACCAAATAAAGAAGTATAAAACAAATTCATATTTTCTGTTTTTCATAAAAAAGCACCTCGTCATATCATTATATGACGAGGTGGTGATATAGATGCTTTATCAGTCAGCTTTGTTTACAGTAAAAAGTTTTCGGTCGTTAGCTCCCATAAAATACCCTAACCCAACCGACAGAACAGACGGTATTATGGATAAAAGATAGAATATCGGATGAAAAATAGAGTCAGGAGTAATATAACGCGTTCCGTCTGCAACTGTAGAAGGAGAGAAAAACGTGTTAATACCCATGTACATAGCACTCAGGGTACGCTGTATGTACCAATCAATCGCATAAATATTACCAAAGCTCTCAATGCCTGCACCGTGTTTGGATCCCAGAAAAAAAGATATGAACATTACGGCTACGAGAATAAAATTGATAGAATTAGCCCAGAGCGAAAATTTAATTCCTTTTATAGGATCCATTTTCATTCTACCGTTTGTAATTCTGGGTCTGTCTTTCGCACCGAGCTCCCACCCCTCAGAGTAAAGCAGGCAAATGAAAAAAACAGAAGCAAATATACTGGAGAGCAAAAACAGCATGCCGCTTGTACTGGTCGAAAAAGAAAGTACAAGTCCTAAGACAGCTATTGCAACTTGAGTTAAAAAAAGCTTCACTACTTCGTATGAATGCTCTTTGAGAAAAGCGAACATGAAATGACCTCCGATATTCTTTTACCTCTGTGGCTTTTATGTATATGATATTACTAATTATAAACAAAATCAATATTATGCACTTAAAATTTACATTATATTAACTAATTATCAGAAAAATTTTGTATAATGATTTATGTAAAAAGAAGCTAGTGAGGTGTAGCTATGAACATACATGATAGTTCCCTGCCGTCACTTGTATGCAAAATGCCGAAATGTGTTAAAGAATTTGCTACATATAAAACAGCAATAGAAAACTGCTCAATCAAAACAGTTGAGGAGTATGTGCTCGACCTGAGGACTTTTTTTAGGTATATTGTATGTGCAAGACATGGCATACCGCTTGACAGTGACGAGTTTTACTCTCTCGACCTTTCGGGAGTTGATGTAGAATTTATAAAAACTATAGCAACTGATGAAATATATGAATTTCTGTTGTATGTCGGTGATAACCGTTCAAACAACTGGAGTGCAAAATCGAGAAAATTATCAGCTCTCAAATCTTTTTTTAAGTTTATGACGCAAAAAAAGCACTATCTGGAGGTAAATCCGGTAATAAACATCGAATCGCCTAAGAGAAAAAAAACACTGCCAAAGTACCTGAATATTGATGAAAGCAAAGCATTACTGGATAGTGTAAGAAATGATAGTGAGAGCAAAACAAAAGAACGAGACTATGCAATGATAACGCTGTTTTTGAATTGCGGAATGAGATTAAATGAGCTTGTTATGATAAACATCAATGATCTGGATTCACAGCTCAGATGTGTCAAGGTCACGGGAAAAGGAGCAAAGGAACGCATAATTTATTTAAATGATGCCTGCAGAAGTGCTTTGACCGAGTACTTCTCTGTGGTAAATATAAACTCAGAAAACAGCAACAACACCGTGGTTCCTCTGTTTAAATCTTTAAGGAATAATAGAATAAGCCCAAAGACCGTACAGTATGTCGTATATAAATATTTGAAGCTGGCGGGACTTGAATATAAAGGGTTTTCTACGCATAAGCTCAGACACACAGCGGCTACTTTGATGTATCAGAGCGGTTCTGTTGATGTCAGAGTTCTTAAAGACATTTTGGGACACGAACAGCTGAATACAACACAGATATATACTCATATAAGTGACGAAAGTATGGAAAATGCAATGTATGCAAATCCTCTTTCATCAATCAAAGCTCCGAAAGCAGATGTAAATAAATTCAAAGAGAAAAATGAAGACTGAACTCAGCCTATCGAGCATCACGATACATGTATCAAAAAGCTCGGTGGGCTGTCTTTATTTTTTGTATGTCATATAATGCTAACACAGTACATATAAATACAGTTTATGTTTTTAGACACGGCGGAGTTGTTATATGAGAAAAATATATATAAAAAAGACCAATAAAAATCTAAAGAATTTTATAAAAAATTTATTGTTCGGTCTACTGCTGCTAATCTGCTTTTTACTTATATACTCCAATCAGATAATGCCTACTCTTATTATTTGTGCAGAAAGCTACCTAAATATTGAGATCAACCGGAAAGTTAATGATGCTGTTCTCTTGTATCTTGAAAAAGACGGACAAACACCTTATCTGGATATAAAATATTCAGCAGATGGGAAGGTTGCGAGCGTAAACAGTTATGTTGATAAGGTCAACAAGACCAGAGCCTCGGTATCAAAAATAATTATTGATGAATTATCAAGCGGCAGCATCAGCAACATCTCTCTTCCCTTCGGATGTATATTCGGAACTGAATATATGTACGCAAGAGGACCGAGAATATCTTTTAAGATCATATCGAGCGATAACTTTGTCAGTTCTGTAAAGAGTAGGTTCTTCGAACAAGGGATAAATCAGACACTTCACAGTATTTATTTAAACTTTGATGTTACAGTGACTTTATCGCTCCCTTTAAAGAATGTAAAAATCCCTCTGAGTGTATCGTATCTTATATCCGAGATGATAATTGTCGGAGACGTACCTGAGGCATTTACTGAAATTTCAAGGGAATTTGATGATATCACTGAGTCTGAAATCGACGATATCAATGATTTTGGAGCACAAAGGTAAGTAATATTATGCTTTTTGACTTGATTTGACGGTCAAAATGTGATATTATACTTACAAACAGATTCTGATGGGGGTCAAACCATGAGCAACGATAACATTGCATTTCGCAAGTCTATTAGAGGTTATAATAAAAAGGACGTATATAAGTTTCTCGAAAGTGTAAATAAAGACATAAGCGAAAAAAGTGCAGAATATGAAAAGAAGATTACACAACTCGAAAAAGAAAACGAAATACTAACTCGTGATCTGTCATCCAAGAACGAAAAGCTCGATATGCTTAATGCTCTGTGTGAAGAAAAAGACGAGGCACTTCGTTCAAACGAGCATATTATTACTTCCCTCAGAGAAGATCTCAAAGATAAAGAAAATACCGTATCATCTCTCAATCGAGAGATAAAGGAAAAAGAAACGCTGATTGAAGAACTTGACAGTGCTACGGTCAAAATTTCAATCGAACTTGACAGGATATTTGAACAATATAAAGAAATTTCAGATAAATATGAAGCTATCGCAACAGAGCTCGGAGAACTGGATGAACTCAGATACAAAGCCGACTCTTATGACAAGATAATTTCCAGAGCAAAACAAAAAAAGAGCGACAGTCCCATCCAATCTTCCGAATATCCTTACCAGGCTACCAAAGAAAAGAACGAGATTGATGCAATAAAGACTGATATCGACAGTATTCTGTCAGGCTCAGCTGATATGATATTGGAGCATATCAGACAAACACAGCAGAAATTCACTACGGCTATCATGAACGCACAGTCAGAAACAGACGCACTAAAGGAAAGAATCAACAGCGTTATTAGATCCTCAAAGGAACAGATCCTATCACAAATTAAAGACTGAACTGTACATAAAAGAAGGCAAAATATATGTTAAAGCTAAAAGTCAGCGAAATAAAGGAAAAAGCTCCATATCTGAAAGCAGGAGATGAGATCTTGCTGTGTGGTACTATCTATACTGCAAGGGATGCCGCACACAAAAGATTGATGCAACTTATCAGAGAAGGAAAACCGACTCCGTTCGGTCTTGATACGACAGTAATCTATTATGCAGGTCCGACACCTGCTCAAAACAACCTTGCTGTTGGGTCTTGCGGTCCTACTACATCCTCAAGAATGGATATCTATACCCCTGAACTATATGATATGGGCCTTGTTGCAACTATAGGAAAAGGAGATCGCAGTCAGGAGGTTAAAAAGTCCATCATCAGAAACGGCTCACCATACTTTTGTGCACTCGGAGGAGCCGGTGCTTTAGCTTCAAAAGCAATCAAGTCATGTGAGGTTATTGCATTTGATGATCTCGGTTGTGAAAGCATTAAAAAACTTGAGATTGAAGATTTTCCTCTGTTTGTTGGTATTGATGTTTACGGAAATTCCATTTTCCGTGAGGTATTGTTATGATATCTAACATAGGAGAAAAGATCCGCAAAGTTCGTAAAGAACGAAAAATGACCCAAGCGGAGCTTGCAGGCGACGTAATCACAAGAAACATGCTGAGTTTAATAGAAAACGGCTCTGCAACCCCCTCCATTCATACATTGGAATATATAGCACAAAGACTTGATGTATCTCCCGGTTACTTTTTTGTTGATGGAAGTAATTATCCGACTGACAATCAAAAAAAGGCAAATGAGGATATCAAGGTTCATTATCAAAAAAAAGAATATGAAAAGTGCATTGAGTGTATAAAAAAGCAATATTGGAAAAAACTGGATGATATGCCTGACGACATCCTTTATATAGCCGCCGAGTCTTGCCTGCACCAAGGAAAGAAAAAGATACTCAAAGGTGCTTTTGAAAGTGGTTTAGAGCTTTTTCGTTTATGCCGGGAATACTCCGATAAGTGTACTCTGTCTACTGATTGGATAGATGCCAATATTTTTATTTTTGAAGCGATCGTAGAAAACTCCGACTGCCCTATTCAGTCTCTTGACAAGGACTATTTTTTAAAAATTCGCCGAAGTACCGGTTATGAGTATTATAATTATTTTTATGCTATACGACTCATAGATGACAAAAGAGGCGATGAAGCTGCTCAGTTTTTGAAGTTCAATAAAATAATTGAACCCGCACACAAAGAACATATTAACGCAAAATTTATGCTTCTTTCGGAAAACAAACAGCTTCAGAACCAAGCTCTTGACACTATGCGAGAAATGATCAAAAAAGCTCCGTCGTACCCACTTGACGCAATTACACGCTACCTTATACTAAAGGATATCGAGTATGCCGCAAGGTCTCTTGATAATTATGAAACTGCATATAAGTACGCAACTATGAGGTTAAAGATCATTTCTGAAATGAGAGATTAAAATTTTTTCTATTGTACTTGAAATACGCAGCAAAATATGATATTATATAAGACAGCTTGATTTCGGAGGTTTTATTATGAAAATTGGATTACAGGGTAAGGCTCAGGTAATTGTGAGTGAAGAAAATACCGCTATGAAAGTAGGCAGCGGACTTCTTCCTGTATATTCTACACCTTCTATGATAGCCCTTCTTGAGATGGCAGCTTGCAACTGTATAGCTGATCATCTGGAGCAAGGAACAAGCAGCGTAGGAACACTGCTCAATATCAAGCATCTTGCAGCTACACCGATCGGAATGAATGTCACTGCTACAGCCACACTTACAGAGATAGACGGCAGAAGGCTCGTTTTTGATATTAAGGTAAGAGACGATGTATCGCTCATAGGAGAAGGTACACACGAGAGATTTATAGTATATTCTGAGAAATTCCTTGCTAAAACAAACGCAAAAAAATCAGTCTGATAAAACTACATATTAACAATACACAGCGGGTAACCGCTGTAATATGCCTGCATAGTTAAATGGATATAATAGCCCCCTCCTAAGGGGTAGTTACAGGTTCGATTCCTGTTGCGGGTGCCAAAGATCCCGTCCACGTATGTGGGCGGGATCTTTACTTCTTACTTCTTAACAAATCAATATTTCTTTCAAATAAGATTTGCACTGGATTTTTGGGCAGTAATAGGTAAAAAGCATGAGATAGTAGGTATTTTGCAAGACTCTGACTTGCTCAGGCCGAAAGTACTTTCTTCGGAAGTGTTTTTTTAAACTTCTTGCAATTATTGTTTCGATATGGTATTATATGAAAATAGAATACAGACCTTTAGTGAGGAAAAAGTATAATGAATATCATTGTTGTAGGATGCGGGAAAATCGGAAGAGAGATCATTGAGACTTTGTCAAACGAAGGACATGATCTGGTAGCTATTGATTCTGACGCTGATGTATTAGCTGATGTAATAAATACATACGATATCATGGGAGTATGCGGTAACGGTGTAGACAGCGAAACGCTGGAAGAAGCCGCTGTTCAAAACGCTCAAATGTTCATTGCAATGACCGGTTCTGATGAGTTTAATATGCTTAGTTGTTTTATGGCAAAAAAGCTAGGTGCTGAAAACACCATAGCCAGAATCAGAAATCCCGAGTATAATGATAAAAGTCTCGGATTTATCAGAAATCATCTGGAAATATCTATGGCACTAAATCCTGAGCTTTTGGCGGCTCGAGAAATGTATAATATTCTAAAACTCCCATCTGTAGCAAAGGTAGAAACATTCTCCAGAGGAAATCTTGAGCTCGTAGAGCTTCGCCTGACACAAGAAATGAACCTAGACGGCATCAAGATTATGAAGCTAAGAGATAAGTTCAAGGCTAAATTTCTTGTATGTGCTGTTCAAAGAGAAGATAAGCTATTTGTACCTGATGGAAATTTTGAACTTAAAACGAATGATAAGATAGGACTGACAGCTTCTCCGAGTGAGTTACTGCGTCTTCTGAAGCTGCTCGGAGTTGAAAGAAAACAAGCTAAAAATGTCATGATACTCGGCGGCAGTAAGATGGCATATTATCTTGCAAAAATGATATTAAACGTCGGTAACGATGTAAAGATCATTGAAAAGAATGAAAACAAATGTATTTCACTAAGCCAAGAACTGTCGAAAGCAGTGGTCATTCACGGTGACGGATCAGATCAGGAACTTTTGGCTGAAGAAGGAATTGACTGCGTAGATGCATTTGTGTCTATGACCGGAATGGACGAACTCAACATTCTCATATCCAACTATGCTTCAATGAGAAATGTACCAAAAGTAATAACAAAACTCAACCGCGAAGATCTGTCGCTTATGGCTCAGAAAATGGGACTCGAAACTATCGTATCTAAAAAGAGTGTCACATCAAATGTCATTTTACAATATGCGAGGGCTCTGCAAAATTCACTCGGCAGTAATGTAGAAACATTATATAAGATCATGGGTGGCAAAGCCGAAGCACTTGAATTCAAAGTAAGCTCCGACTCGAAAATTGTCAATATTCCTCTGAAGGAGCTCAAGTTTAAAGATAATATTCTGATAGCAGGCATCATGCACGGCAGAAAAACGATCATCCCTTCCGGTGATGACATAATACGTGCCCAGGATAAGGTAATTATACTTGCTGCCAATCGTCGGCTTAATGACCTGGATGATATTTTGGCTATATAATGATCCGCATTTTTCTTGCAAGTGTTGTGAGGTAATATCTGATGAATCGCAAAATGATATTTTTTCTGCTCGGACAAATTCTAAAGTCCGGAGCACTATTATTGACACTTCCTCTGCTTGTGTCTTTTATATACAGAGAGTTTAAGTGCAGTATGGCATTTATGTTAACTATATCCGCATGTATAGCTGTGGGATTTGCACTTACTCTAATATTTAAAACAGAAAACAAAGTAATATATGCAAAAGAGGGCTTTGTCCTTGTTGCTTTAGCTTGGTGCACTCTGTCTTTGATAGGGGCACTTCCCTTCACACTATCAGGAGAAGTACCAAATTACGTTGATGCAATTTTTGAAACAGTCAGTGGATTTACAACTACAGGTGCATCTATACTTACTGATGTGGAGTCTATGTCAAATTCTCTGTTATTTTGGCGTAGTTTTACACATTGGATCGGAGGTATGGGGGTACTTGTATTCGTCATGGCTATAATTCCCACCTCTGACAGATCCATACATATCATGAGAGCGGAAATGCCGGGGCCTATTGTCGGCAAACTAGTCCCAAAAGCAAAACAAACAGCAAAGATACTGTATTTGATTTATATAGTTCTCACCCTTATGCAGATCGTATTTCTTCTCATCGGCGGAATGTCTCTCTATGAAAGTGTACTATATACTTTCGGCACTGCCGGAACAGGCGGTTTCGGTATCAAAGCAGACAGTGTTGCGTCATATTCTCCGTATCTTCAATGGGTAATCGCAATATTCATGTTTATTTTCGGAATAAACTTCAATCTGTTTTATCTGATTTTGATAGGAAAGGCAAAAAATGCTCTGAAAAGTTCAGAGTTGTGGTGCTATACTGCGATAGTAATATGCTCAATTCTAATTATCAGCACAAATATAGCGTCACGTTTTGATTCTTTTTCAGATGCGTTTCGTGCATCTTCCTTCAATGTTATCTCTGTAATTACAACTACCGGTTACGCTACTGTCGACTTTAATCTATGGCCTGAGCTGTCAAAGGCTGTTTTGCTTGTTTTAATGTTTATAGGCGGATGTGCCGGATCTACTGCAGGAGGGCTGAAAGTATCCAGGATAGTTCTCATGTTCAAAATGATAAAAAAAGAGCTGAGACACATGCTTCATCCAAGATCAGTCACCTCGGTTAAATTTGAAGGTAAAAGCATCGACCAAACAACCCAAAACAGTGTTTACTCTTATTTTACCCTATATATGATATGCTATTTTATAATATATCTTATAATAGCATTAGAGCCCTTCGATTTTCAAACCAACTTTACTGCAGTTGCGGCATGCATAAACAATGTCGGTCCGGGATTCGGTGCGGTAGGTCCAAGCGGAAGTTTTGCTGATTTTTCTCAAATATCAAAGCTTGTATTATCGTTTGCGATGCTTTTAGGCAGGCTTGAGATATACCCACTGATTTTTGCTTTTACACCAAGCATTTGGATAAAAAACAGATAATCATATCTCATATATAAACACAGCGGTGCACTTTTGAAAGTGCACCGCTGTTGTGTATTATTGGATCAATCGTGAGTTGCGAGTGAAGCTGACTCAAGAGATTTCTTCTCTGCCAATGCAGCATTGTGCTTGTCGAGAAGCTTATGAATTCTCTTCGAAGGCTCAAGAAGAGTGCTGATCGACTCATCATGGTTGAGAGTGTCGATAATATATGCAACATATTTGCACATATTTACCTCCTGATACCACTCCTTGCGAAGCAGCTCGGGCATTCTGTAGATGAGGTTTGTCGAGAAGATCTTAGTGAACATTCCCTGCTCGTATGCTTCATCGAGTTTTTCAAAACCATTGCAGAAAAGACCGAAGGTGACAAACACGAATATTCTGTTCGCACCCTTCCCTTTAAGCTGTTTAGCAACATCAATGATCGAATCCCCAGAGCTGATCATATCATCGACGATAATAACATCCTTGCCCTTGAGATCGCGTCCGAGGTACTCATGAGCTTCTATAGGATTTTTACCGTCTATGATAACAGCATAGTTTCTTCTCTTATAGAACATACCGAGATCTATGCCGAGTATGGAAGAATAATACATGCATCTGTTCATTCCGCCTTCATCAGGAGAGACGGTCATGATCTTGTCAGCGTCTATCTCAAGTTCCGGGTAGCATTTGAGCAATGCTTTGATCATCTGATATGTACATCTGATATTCTCAAATCCTCCGAGAGGGATAGCGTTCTGTACTCTGGGATCATGAGCGTCAAATGTGATAATATTGGAAACACCGAGGTCATGAAGCTCCTGAAGAGCCGAAGCACAGTCCAGACTCTCTCTGCCGCTGCGTTTGTGCTGTCTGCCGCAGTAAAGCATAGGCATAATTACAGAGATACGTCTTGCTTTTCCGCCGATAGCTCCGATAACACGCTTCAAATCGCAGAAATGATCGTCAGGACTCATAGGTACATCTTTTCCATACATCTTGTATGTTGCACCCCAGTTAAAGCAATCGGCAATAATATACACGTCATGTCCACGCATTGACTCTTTGATGAGGCATTTTCCCTCACCTGTACCGAATCTGGGGCAGGATGCGTCCGCTATGAAGGTTTCATCTTCTATGTGCCAACGCCAATCCTTCAGATAGTTGTCAACCTGCTCGGCAAACTCCTCGCTTCCTCTCATGGGTATTACGCTGAGTTCTCCATAAAAATTGTCGTTCATAAGACCTCCGTTATTTTCAAAAAAATTAAACAAAAAGCCCGAGTGTAGACTCGGGTGCTAAAAGAATATACAGGTGCCGCCGACAGGGGTAGTATTGAAACGTCCAAGTATACTGTTCATTTCAATATCCTCCTTCATAAGCAGCATTTCTCTTACATAATATATTATAACAGTTAGTTTTTTACAAGTCAACATTTTTTTAAAATTTGATCGTTTTTCATATATTGCACAAATATTAATGGAATTGCTGTTTGATTTTATAAATTTATGGAGAATACTAATGAAAGAATACGAAACACCGAGTCAGAAATGCAATACTGAAGATACTTCAAAACAACGAGAAGTGTGTCTAGGATGGTTGAAACTCTATATAATCGGAAAAAAGTCTACTCAGTCATCTCGGACAGTTTATATAAGAAGAGGTTCAAAAATATATGCTGTACTGCATACCGATATTACGGGGGGAACAAAGTCTGTGAGTCTGCCGGCATCAAAAGGAACAGGAACAGACTATATTTGTGCTTTGGACAACGGAGAGATCTGCAAAGTGACGGTTTACCCTTTTGTTGTAAATATTCATTACATAGACAAAACGGAGGAAGCATGAACAAGAAGTTTACTGAGAAAGCCGAAAATGTACTCAACAGAACGGTCGACAATGCAATGTCTCACGGTCATACCTATGTTGGAAGTGAGCATCTGCTGCTGTCTCTGTCTCAAGAAGAAAAAAGCATTTCCAAAAAGATACTCGGCGATAAAGGAATGACAAGTGAGCATATCCAAAAAGCTATAAAAGAAATATCCGGCACGGGAGAGACGACTTCTCTTTGTTCTTCTGACATGACACCAAGACTAAAGGAAATTATCATGTCAGCACAAAAGTCAAAAGATAGATCAAAGGGGGAGCCCGTAGGAACCGAAGATCTTTTGCTTGCACTGCTTGAATGCAAAGATTGTGTAGCATATAAACTATTATTTCGTAACGGAACGAATATTAACGAAATGAAAAATACACTTACACGTTTTTGTGATGGTAGTTTCTCTGATAGCAAAATTAAAGATCAAAAAAACGCTCCAAATCATAACGACCTATTAAAAAGCTGCCCAACTTTATGTATGTTTGGAACGGATATGACATCACAACAACGTGAATATGACCCGATACTATGTAGAAATACGGAAATCGAGAGAATAATTCAAATATTATCCAGAAGAACAAAAAACAATCCCGCTCTGATAGGAGAACCGGGTGTGGGTAAAACAGCAATCATTGAAGGATTATCACAAAGAATAATAGAAAAAACTGTTCCCCGAGATATATGTGATAAGATAATAATAGCACTTGATATACCTTCCATGATTGCAGGTGCAAAATACCGCGGTGAGTTTGAAGAAAGAATGAAAAATGTCATAAAGGAGGCACAAAACACCGGGGACATAATTCTATTCATAGATGAAATGCACATGCTGGTGGGAGCGGGTTCAGCTGAAGGAGCTGTTGACGCCGCCAATATTCTAAAACCCGCCTTATCAAGAGCCGGGATACAGATCATAGGTGCCACAACTGTAGATGAGTACAGAAAACACATTGAGAAGGACGCCGCACTGGAAAGAAGATTTCAGCCTGTGTATATAGAGGAACCTACAGTAGACCAAACAAAACTGATATTGAGAGGACTGAAAAACAAGTACGAAGAACATCACGGCATAATAATATCAAACAAAGCACTGGATGCCGCAGCTGAGCTTTCGTTTAGATATATACCTGACAGATTTCTTCCTGACAAAGCAATAGATCTGATAGATGAGGCAGCATCAAAAAAAAGAATTAATTCTTCCATACTGCCAAAAGAGATCAATAAAAAAGAAAAGGAACTTGAATTATTTAAAAAAAGATATGAGGACCTGATAAAATCAAAAGAAATTGACAAAGCTACAGAGGTAAAAAAGGAACTATCATTACTGGAATCAGATTTTGACACAAAGATCAAAGAACATCAGCAAAAGGTACAAAATCTGGTTCTTGATGAAGATGATATTACAGATATAATAAGTACTCAAACTAACATTCCTCTATATAGACTGAAAGAAGACGAAAGTTCAAGGCTGAACAATATCGAGAATATATTAAATGATCGGATCTTCGGTCAGGAAAAAGCAGTAAAAGCAATAAGCAACGCGATAAAAAGAAGCAGACTGGGACTAAGAAACAAACAAAAACCAATTGGCTCTTTTATTTTTGTTGGTCCGACAGGCGTTGGCAAAACGCAGCTTTCAAAAGAGATTGCTTCCCTATTATTCGGAACTGACAAATCACTGATAAAACTTGACATGTCAGAATACAAAGAACCGCACAGCATTTCAAAGCTAATAGGTGCACCTCCGGGTTATATCGGTTACGGAGAGAACGGTATCTTAAGTGAAAAAATCAGGCGAAGGCCTTATTCAGTTCTGCTTCTTGACGAGATAGAAAAAGCTCACCCAGATATATACAATCTTCTGTTGCAGATTTTAGACGAGGGTACACTCACAGATTCAAGAGGAAGAAATATCAATTTTACGAATACAATTATTATCATGACATCAAACATCGGTATGTCTGAGGTTGCTTTTCGTACGCCTTTGGGTTTTAACGCCGAGAATAATTCATTTGATAATGAAAAACACATCAGATCAAAACTGAAAGAAACATTCTCTGCCGAGTTTCTGAATAGGATCGATGAAATAATTTTCTTTGATCCTCTCGACGAAAGCAGAATGTTATTGATAGCTAAAAAGCTCACAGGAGAACTTTTTGTCAGACTCGGAAGCTTGAATATATTGGCTGAAATAGATGAGACGGTATATGGACATATCGTCAAACAAAACATCGAAAAAAACCAAGGTGCAAGAGCAATAGACAGATTTATAATTAACAATCTTGAAATTCCTATCACAGATCTTATACTACAAGGAACTCTTGAATCCGAAGACACAATCAATGTTACAATGAAAAACAACGATATAGACATAAGTATTATAAAAAAAGATAATTTTGCACTTTCGGGTTGCAAATAAAGAGGCTATTGCCTCTTTATTTGCATCAGTCATTTTATTGAAAACAAAGAAAGCACTCCCGTAGGAGTGCTAAATTTCTTTTGGTAAATATATTACTTATACTTACGCTTTCTTGCTGCCTCAGACTTTTTCTTGCGCTTAACGCTGGGCTTCTCATAATGCTCTCTCTTACGGAGCTCTGCGAGAACACCTGATCTTGCACACTGACGCTTAAAACGGCGAAGAGCACTGTCAAGATTTTCGTTTTCTTTTACTCTGACTTCTGCCATTATTCTTTTTCCCTCCCTTCGCGTTCAACCGACATGTAATGGTTTACATATCTACAAACATCTACA
Source organism: Eubacteriales bacterium (assembly GCA_045580775.1). Lineage (GTDB taxonomy): Bacteria > Bacillota > Clostridia > Oscillospirales > CAG-272 > JAZMZS01. The sequence continues at coordinate 20,370 of JAZNOK010000160.1, read as the reverse complement.
TGATATTATACACAATCAGGATGTTTTTGTCAATACTTTTTGAGCAAAAAACAATATATAAGTTTTAATTTTTTGTTCTTTCTCTATAGTAATTTGCTGTCAAATATTATTGCCGTATATACTGCAAATTCCCAATGACGCCTCAATTCTTAAAAGACGGTTATATTTTGCCAGACGTTCGCTTCTGCAAGGGGCTCCGGTCTTTATATACATAGCACCTGTTCCTACCGCTATATCTGCAAGCGAGCTATCCTCTGTATCACCTGATCTGTGAGAAGGAATAAATTTGTATCCTGATATTTTTGCTGTATCAATTGCGTTTAACGTTTCTGTAAGAGTGCCGATCTGATTTGGCTTTATTAATATGCTATTTGCAGCTCCTATTGAAATACCGCGGCTCAAACGTTGCTTGTCTGTTACAAAATAATCATCTCCGACGAGCATAATCTTCTCAGATAAGGCTTTTGTCATAGATATCCATCCGTCATCATCTGTGTCAGCAAGGCCGTCTTCTATAGAACAAATGGGATACTTATTGCAGAGGCTTGAATAATAATCTATAAGATCAGATGATGTCATTTTTATATTTCTTTTTGGCAACGAATATACCGTACCGTCATACCATTCGCTCGAAGCAATATCCAAAGCGATCTTTACTTTTCCTTCATATCCTGTATCTTTTATCGCTTCACACAATAATATTATCGCTTCTTCGTCATTTGAGATATTGGGTGCAAATCCTCCTTCGTCGCCAACAGAAGTTGACAATCCTTTTTTTCTTAATGTGTTTTTAAGTGTCTGATATATTTCGGCACCCATCCTCACAGCTTCTGAAAAACAAACAGCACCATCCGGAAGAAAGAAAAATTCCTGAATATCTATATTATTAGATGCATGTGCACCACCGTTGAGTACATTCATCATAGGTATAGGCAGTCTGTTTGCACAAACCCCGCCAATATATCTGTATAGCGGAATGCGGGAATAATTTGCTGCTGCTTTGGCACATGCAAGAGAAACTGCCAAGATTGCGTTAGCACCGAGATGCTTTTTGTTATTAGATCCGTCAAGCTCACATAATATCGTATCTATTTCTCTTGTGCTGCATACATTGACTCCTTCCAATGCAGGTGAGATTTTTTTAATAATATTATTTACAGCACATAATACTCCTTTTCCGTTATATCTATGATTTCCGTCACGCAACTCATAAGCTTCGTACTGTCCCGTTGAAGCACCTGAAGGGACAGATGCAACACCGCTAGATCCATCTTCAAGCGTTACACAAGCCTCAACTGTCGGGGTTCCTCTGGAATCCAATATCTCACGTGCACAGATTTTCTTTATCGAATTACTTTTCATTTTCTACACTTCCCTATTGTAAAAATATTCTGTAGAATTATTATTTCGCAGATTATCGGTATAATACATTTTTAGCTGTTATTTTCCGAATATGATTTCCAGCAGTCTGAATTTTACTCGGTATTTCGGTGTTTCGCTTTGAGTAAGGAGTCTATATTGTTCACCTGTAAAACCTGCTTCGATAAAAGAGTCCTCTATGTCACTGTCGATCACAGTATTCATAGCGGCCTTTGTACATATCGGAGGAAACATAACGCACCACCAGTTAGCTCCTTCTCCATCTCCGATCGTTATTTTCAAGGAGGTATAATTACCTGACGGCATTACTAAATTTTTATATTCTGTTCTGTTGTAAAACTCTTCTCCGATTTCGGTCTTGCATTTCAAATCTTTTCCGGTGCTATTTAAAAAATTATCACAAAAATTGTTTATAGACTCTATATTCTCGGAAAGATACTTATGTGCATCTTCTTTAGAGTTGAATTGACCAAGTTTTTTTGTGTATTCTTTTATTACAGCATCTCTAAGTTCAAGTTTAACTTTTTGATCTGAAAGTGTATCAGAATTTGCTATGATATGAAACCTAACTACCTTATCGTATACCACAGCATCAGCTTCGGTCGGAAAAAGAAGAATAATAATTGATAAAAAGCAAATCAAAAGTAATATTACGCCGGACACGATCACATTCTTTAAAGTATAATTAGGCTTGTCCGTTTTTTTGGTTTTGTATCCTATTGATAAAGAACCATCATGTTTATCTAAACAATTGAATAAATTTGTTTGCGGTATATTGCTGTTATTTTTAAGGACAAAAAAATATCGCATAAGACCTCCCGAAAAAAGTTTTATGCGATATTATTTGCTGATTTTGATAAAATTATTCTTATTTTATAAAATCAAACTCAAAATCATAAATGTTTACTGTATCTCCGTCTACGGCTCCTTTTTCCTCAAGAAGATCGATCACACCGCTTTTGATGAGGATACGCTGAAAATATCCGAGAGATTCATTATCACTAAAGTTGATCTGACCCATGAAATTATAGAGCCAGTCTCCTTCGACGTAAAATGTACGGTTCTCTTGTCTGACTGTAGTTTTTCTGTCGGTATTGTCAATAAACTCATCCTCAGCTGAATATTCAGGTTCATACACAAGAATAGGATCAAGATCTTTGAGAGTGTTGTCTATCTTCTTTACAAGAACGTCCAGATTATATCCGGATACAGCACTTATATATACAAGCTCACATCCAAGCTCTTTTACAAAATCCTCAAAATCATGTATATACTCAGAGTCAGGATCGAGCACATCATATTTATTTGCGACAATTATCTGAGGACGTGTAGCTAACTCGGGACTATATCGTTTCAATTCATAGTTGATCTTTTTGATATCATCAATAGGATCTCTGCCTTCGGTAGAAGCGATATCAACTACATGCACGAGCAGCCTGCATCTGTCTATATGCCGAAGGAAAGCAAGCCCCAGTCCCATTCCTTCGCTCGCTCCTTCGATCAATCCCGGAATATCTGCAGCGACAAAACCGCGTGAGTCACCGGTTTTTACTACTCCGAGATTAGGGGTCAATGTAGTGAAATGATATGCCGCAATCTTTGGCTTTGCTGAGCTGATTTTGGATAACAAAGATGATTTTCCAACACTCGGAAATCCAATGATACCTACATCCGCTATCATTTTCAGTTCCAGTTCGAGCTCTTTTGATTCTCCCTTTGTTCCGTTTTTGGCAAATCTCGGGATCTGACGAGTAGGTGTGGCAAAATGTCTGTTGCCCCAACCTCCTCTGCCTCCTTTACAAACAACAAAGTCGCCACATCCGGTCATATCCTTTATGATTTTTCCGGAATCGGCATCTTTGATAAGAGTCCCCTCGGGAACAAGAACTATCGTATCTTCGCCGTTCTTTCCGTGCTTTTTTCCGGGCATTCCATTGCCGCCGTTCTCTGAGATAAATTTTCTTTTGTATCTGAATGCCAGAAGTGTGTTTGCTCCTTCATCTATTCTAAAGACGATGTTTCCGCCTCTGCCGCCGTCCCCACCGTCAGGACCTCCTGCAGAGACATATTTTTCTCTGTGAAACGAAATAGCACCGTTACCGCCGTCACCTGCTGTAACTTGTATTTTTATCTTATCAATAAACATATTTAAGTTATTTATCCTCTCCGCGTTCACGCACTATTATTCTGATCGGAGTACCTCTGAAGCCGAAACGTTCTCTTATGCAATTCTCGAGGAATCGCTGATATGAAAAATGAAACAATTCAGCATTATTGCAAAAGAACACAAATGAAGGAGGAGAGACGCTTGCCTGAGTAGCGTAATAAACTTTGAGTCTCTTTCCTTTGTCAGATGGAGGCTGGTGTCTTGCGTTTGCATCATTTAGCATATCATTAAGCATACCGGTAGTAACACGCATCTTTGACTGATCATTTACATAATTGATCATCTCAAAGAGCTTATTTAATCTCTGACCTGTAAGAGCAGAAACAAACAGAATAGGAGCATATTGCATATAACCAAGTGCATTATAAATATCATCGGTAAATCTATTTACCGTCTTAGTATCCTTTTCTAACGCATCCCATTTATTCACAACAACGATGCAAGCCTTTCCTGCCTCATGTGCTATACCTGCAATCTTTTCATCCTGCTCGGTAATTCCCTCTGTAGCATCTATCATGATCAGGCATACATCGGCTCGCTCAACTGCCATGTGTGCTCGAAGAACACTATATCTCTCAATAGCATCCTCGACCTTGCTCTTTCTTCTGATTCCTGCTGTATCAATGAAATTGTATTTGCCGTATTCATTCTCAAAAGCGGAGTCAACAGCATCTCTTGTTGTTCCGGCTATTGAAGAAACGATGTTGCGGTTTGTACCAAGGATCTTATTGATGATAGATGATTTTCCTGCATTAGGTTTTCCGATAACCGCTACATTGATAACATCATCTTCTTCCTCCTCGGAGTCTGAGAAGGGACAAAGATCATATATACGATCAAGCAGGTCTCCTGTACCGCTGCCGTGAACAGAGGATACAGGTATTGGATCTTCATCAAAACCCAACTCGTAAAACTCATAAAACCCAAGCGGCAGCTGACCTACGCTGTCGACCTTGTTTATGCAAGGAATTATTGGTTTCCCGCTTTTTTTGAGCATGACTGCAATATCGCGGTCATTTGCTACAAGACCGCAGCTGATGTCACACATAAATACGATCACATCAGCCGTATCAATAGCAAGTTCAGCCTGAATACGCATCTGTTTTAAAATTAGATCATCAGTCTTGGGCTCTATTCCACCTGTGTCTATAACTATAAACTTTCTGTTTCTCCATTCAGTCTCACCGTATATACGGTCACGGGTAACGCCGGGCGTATCTTCTACAATAGAGCGACGCTCTCCGATAAGTTTGTTAAAAAGCGTACTCTTTCCTACATTAGGTCTGCCTACGATGGCAATTACAGGCTTTGACATAAATACCTCCTATCCAACCGAAGAAAACAAACCTTTTAATGCATTAGCATCAAACGAAATAAAGTCCTTCGATTCACTTAAATTATTCGAAAACACCGCTCGTCCGCCGAGGTCAGAGGTGAGGGTGATAATCATCATTAGTTTGTCCTTTGAAAAGTAAAACATCGGGTATATTTTGTAGATGTCACTATACTGGTAGAACATATCATAGTATGTTGTATTGTCAAGCAACCCTGACTGTCCGTTTTCAAGGTGCATCTTTCCTTCAAAAAATGTATTCTTCAATGCTCCGAAATCAGATAATATTTGCTCGCTTGTAATAACAGCCGAGTTTTTTACATCTATATTGAGTGAATAAGCAAATGTTTGACTGCCTGTGTCTATCGGGTCATTTTCTGATATAGTAGAAAAAACTCCAAAAAAAACAATTGAAATAAAACTTTCATCTGCATAAGTGACAGTAAATGACTCAAGTTCATATACGACCTTAATGCCATAGTTTATCATTTTATATAGGCCTTGTCCATAGTATCTCTGCATTTGCTCGTTGTATGTTTTTACTAGAGCATTTAACTGATCATCTACCGAATCATCACCAAATCCAAGAAATTCAGGGTAACATAATGAGACTCTGCTCGCAGTTTTCGTATCTAAGACAGTCCTTGTATTGATACATCTGTAAGAGGTACCGCCGGGCATATTGTCTGTAATCGGATCGCTAACTGTATCCTCATATATAATAGTTTCGGGTGTATAGTCTATTTCTGTGATCTCGTCAAACTGATCGGGCTTGTTTGGAGTTTTATCCAAGAAAACAGGCAGAATAAATATCATCAACAAACAGAAAACAAACAATGCCCCGATGAAAGCAATATGTTTTTTGGAAAGTTTCATAGTTTTACACCCAAAATAGCTGAAATAAGCTCAGCTCCGTCATTTTTGGACTTTGATACTTTTACATTAAGTTTTTGTGACAGCTCTTCAAGCGTCATATCGCAAAGAAAAATATTATCGTCAGCTTTGAGTGCATTTTCAGGAACAAGAAGCTCACATCCGAGTTTTTTGCCATTGAGCTGCTGTGCAATATCGATACCTGTCAAAAGACCGGATACAGTTATACTCTCACCAAAAAAATTATTGATGATCTGATAAACGTGACATCGAAGCCCCGGACACTTTGCTTGCAGCTGTGATGCAATATATTTTATAAACGGGTATGATGCCACTCCTGTCGCTATAGAGACTTCCCTGTTAACTTTTTCCGGTCCATATTCATTTATATACTCATATTCTTGTTCAAATTCTGATAATAAAGAACGAATCATACCAACACCGTTTTCTAATTGCTGGTATTCCTCATAGTATTCATCAGAAGGAATGGGACGTCCCGCTTTCAAGTATAGCTCGTCCGCACAATAAAACAGTCTGGTTCCGTTTTGCTTAATTGAGATATCTGAGATTTCATCAACAACATCAATGATATCACTCGCTTCGGCAGAAGAAAAATCAGATAATGGATAAAGTCCGTCACGGTATTTTGTAAGTCCGCAAGGAACGACAGATAATGATTCAAGCGAAGGATAATAGCTCATCATATCTGATAACGTTCTCTTCAGCTCCTCCCCATCATTGAGACCTTTACAAAGTACTATCTGAGCATGCAATTTGATCCCTGCTTTAGCAAATTTGTCTAGATACCCCAAAACTTCCCCTGCATGTTTGTTTTTCATCATTTTGACTCTGAGATCAGGGTTAGTTGTGTGGACGGATACATTTACCGGTGATATATGCATTTTAATAATTCTATCAACGTCAGAATCAGACATATTAGTCAAAGTTACATAGTTACCGTGAAGGAATGACAGTCTGGAGTCGTCATCCTTGAAATAAAGAGTATCACGCATGCCGGTCGGAAGCTGATCAATAAAACAGAATACACATTTATTCTTGCAGGAGTGTTTACGGTCCATAAGAGGCGTAGAAAAAACAAGACCTATATCTTCATACTCGTCTTTATCAATTTTTATAGATACCAGATTCCCTTCACGTTCTATCATTAGAGTGAGGTGCTCATCAGTGAGATAAAATCTATAATCAAGCACATCGTTTATAATATTATTATTAATAGACAGAAGTATATCTCCGGCCCTAATACCCGCACTCTGAGCTATAGATCCCTGCTCGACCAAGGTTATCTCAACCATGTTTTTACCTCCTCACTCCGAAGTACAAAAACTTACAAAAAGGGCTGTCGCTTGGGCAGCCCTTTTTTGTAAATAACTTTTTAATTAAAGTGTAACAACTTTTATCGTTCCATCAACAGCCTTGATGGTGTCTACAATGTGAGCCAAAGCACTATTTGTCTCAATGATGGTGTAAGCATAGTCTCCCTTGGAGCCGTTCGCCATGTGTTCAATATTAATACCGTCATCAGAAAGTGCTGTTGTAAACTTGGAAATAGCACCGGGAATATTCTTGTGCATAATGCAGATTCTGTGATCAGCACCACGAGCAAGAGTTACGTTTGGATAGTTTACACTATTTACGATATTTCCGTTTTCAAGGAAATCAACGAGCTGATTAGCTGCCATTACAGCACAGTTGTCCACAGACTCACCTGTAGAAGCACCAAGATGAGGTATAGTAACAATACCGTCAACACCTACTGTATCATCAGTCGGGAAGTCAACAACATAGCTTGATACCTTTCCGCTTTCAATAGCTGCCTTAATATCCTGAGAGATTACAAGGTCAGCTCGAGCGAGATTGATTATTTTAACTCCATCTTTCATCATAGCAATAGTTTCTGCATTGATCATTCCCTTTGTATCCTTTGTAGCGGGAACGTGGAGAGAAATATAATCACAGTTTTTGTATATATCTTCAAAAGTAGCAGCCTTCTTGATATTTGCTGAAATATTCCAAGCTGCATTGACAGTCATGAAAGGATCACAACCGTATACAGTCATACCAAGATCGGATGCAGCATTAGCTACCATACCACCGATAGCACCAAGACCGATAACACCAAGAGTCTTGCCTTTGATCTCACATCCGGCGAACTTGCTCTTTCCTGCCTCGACCTGCTTTGCTACGCCTTCAGTACCCTTAAGGGAAGTTGCCCAGTTTATTCCGCCAACAATGTTTCTGGACGCAAGCATAAGAGCCGCGATCGACAACTCTTTAACACCGTTAGCATTTGCACCGGGAGTATTGAAAACAACTATTCCCTCCTCAGCACATCTGTCAACAGGAATGTTATTAACACCCGCACCGCATCTTGCGATACAAAGAAGTTCTTTGTTGAATTCAAGATCATGCAAAGCAGCGGAACGAACCATCATTCCGACAGGAGCATCAACATTATCGCCGACTTCGTAAACAGAACGGTCAAAAATATCCGTACCGATCTTAGCGATCTTATTCATCAGTTTAATATTTTTCATTTTTTGTCTCCGAAATATCTGTATTAGTAAGTATTTTGCTTATTTCTTGGGGTTTTCAGAAGCAAACTTCTTCATAAATGCAACAAGTGCCTCAACACCCTCATAAGGCATTGCGTTATAAATAGAAGCTCTCATGCCGCCCACGCTTCTGTGTCCTTTGAGGTTCTTCAGACCTGCTGCGTCAGCCTCAGATGCAAACTTCTTGTCAAGATCAGCATCACCTGTAACAAAAGTAACATTCATCATGGATCTAGACTCCTTGACAACGGGTGCTGTATAGTAATCCTGGTTATCAAGATAATCATAAAGAAGTGCAGCCTTCTTCTGATTGAGCTCCTTCATCTTTTCAAGTCCGCCCATATCAAGTATCCACTCATATACGAGCTTAGCTATATAGATAGGATAGCAAGGAGGAGTGTTGTACATAGAGTCGTTGTCAGCCATAGTCTTCCAATCGAGCATAGTAGGAACATTCTCGGCACAATTACCGAGCAGATCCTCACGTACTATTACAACAGTAAGTCCTGCAGGTGCCATGTTTTTCTGTGCTCCTGCGTAAATAACGGCGAACTTTGATACATCTACAGGCTCGGAAATAATGCATGAAGACATATCTGCTACCAGCGGAATATCTCCTGTATCAGGAATATAGGGGAACTTTGTTCCGTATATAGTGTTATTAAAGCAAATGTGAACGTAATCAGCATCAGCTCTGAAAGACTCGCGTGTTGTTGCCGGAACGTAAGTAAAATTATCCTCTGCACTGGATGCGGCACATACAACATCACCAAACTTCTTTGCTTCTGAAAAAGCCTTCTTTGAGAACTGACCGGATACAATATAATCTGCCTTGTGATTTTTATTCATAAGGTTAAGAGGAACAGCCGCAAACTGAGTTGATGCACCGCCCTGCAAAAAGAGTATCTTGTAATTGTCAGGTACGTTCATGAGCTTGCGAAGTGCAGCCTCAGCACCGAAAATGATCTCTTCATACACTTTCGAGCGATGGCTCATTTCCATTACTGACATTCCGCTTCCGTTGTAGTTAAGGAGATTATCTCTCGCTTGCTCGAGTACAGGCATTGGAAGCATAGAAGGGCCTGCGGAAAAATTATAAACTCTGTCCATCTTTCTTAGTTATATGCGATGTTGACGCATATCCTTTCGTTGAATTTGTTTAGTTAAATATAAACCATACTTAAACATATAGTATTATACCACTTCTAAAAAAGATAGTCAACAATTTAACAATAAAAAAGTAGCGAAAATTATCTAATATTTTTATATTTTATTGTTGGTGATGTACTGAAACGAAAGAAATCGCTCTCTTTAGCCTAGCTATGTGAGCGATTTCCATTTTTATATTATTTTAACGTATGCTTTGTGCATTCCATATTTTGTCTGCGTATTCCTCGATTGATCTATCGGATGCAAAATACCCTGCACTGGCTGTATTGATTATAGATTTTGAATAAAACTTACGTTTGTTTCGATACTCTAGGCATACATTGTGATAAGTCTCGAGATAGGATTCATAATCAATTAGACAATAGTAAGGATCCGGATTTTTTTCGGATGTTAAATACTGTGCAATATCAGAAAAATCTTCACCTGATATTCCTGTCTTCATCAAATCTATAACATCCTTCAGTCTATCATTCGAGTTCAGTATCTTTCTGATACGTTCGTGATCATTTCCGCCTTCGGGAACTTCATGTGCTCTCATTCCGAAAATATAGATATTCTCTGGTCCTGCAAGCTCTGATATCTCTACATTAGCCCCATCAAAAGTTCCGATAGTTAATGCACCGTTTAACATGAATTTCATGTTTCCTGTTCCGCTGGCTTCTTTACCTGCAAGAGATATCTGCTCGCTAAGGTCAGCTGACGGAATTATTCTCTGAGCTAATGCAACATTATAATCCGGCAAGAATACTACATTCAGTTTATCCTTTATTGATTTCTCAGAAGATATCATCTCAGATACTTTGTTTATCAATTTTATTATTCGTTTAGCGTGAGTATAAGTCGGTGCCGCTTTTGCCGCAAATATAAATGTTTTAGGAGAGATCTCAGCATTTGGATTGTTTTTCAATTCACAATAATATGACAATATCTTCAATACGTTCAATAACTGTCTCTTATATTCGTGCAGTCTCTTTATCTGAACATCAAACATTGACGATGGATCGAGAGAAACACCTATCAGCTTTTTTGATATGTCTGAGAGCTTTTGCTTGTTTTCCGTTCTTGCAGTATCAATTCTCTCTATTACCTGTTTATCGTTTGCAAACTTTTTGAAATTTGAAAGCTCGTATGGTAATTCCCGATAATCACTTCCGATAGTATCATCAAGAATTTCGGAAAGCGACGGATTGGCTACGCATAACCATCTTCGATAGGATATTCCATTAGTAATATTAAGAAATTTTCTGGGAGAATTTTCTGCAAATTCTCTAAATAACTTATTTTTTATAATATCTGTATGAAGCGAGGAGACGCCGTTTACCTTATGAGAGTATAAAACCGCAAGATTTGCCATTCTGATTTTTGACGAATTAATTATTGATACTTCAGAGATATTGTTCCATTTTGATGCAGACGCTTTATATATCTGGGACTGAGAGTCTTTGTTCAGGAGTTTGATGATGTCATAGATACAAGGCAACAGCTCTCTCATTACTTCTTCATCCCAAACTTCAAGTGCTTCCGGCATTACGGTATGATTGGTGTAACTTATACAACCTTTTGCAATTTGAGTTGCACGGTCAAAGTCCAATCCGTAGTCATAAGTCAGCACTCTGACAAGCTCCGGAATGCACAATACAGGATGAGTGTCGTTTATATGAAAGCAAACATGTTCATCTAAATTTTCGACATTTCTAAAACACCTGTAATGGTCTTTGACAACATACTGAACCGTAGAGCTGACAAAAAAATACTGTTGAATAAGTCGGAGCTTTTTACCTTCGGAATTATTGTCAGGTGGATACAAAAACATAGATACAAGCTCGCACTTACCTCTATCTTTAAGAATCTTATCATAATTTCCGTCGATCATATCGGCGATATCCGCACCAAACGGAGGAACTGCACGCCAAAGTTTTAGTCTTGACACAGCTTCCGATTTATAACCGCAGATAAACATGTCATAACCAACAGAATATATCTCTGAGTAATCTTCATAAGTGCCGTTTTCTTCGTTTATTTTTCCTTTTAATTTAACTGAAAATTTGCTACCCTCATCCTCGGACAACCACAATTTTCCGGTATTGAGCCAATCATCTGCCATCTCTTTCTGTTCGCCGTCTCTTATGATCTGCGAAAACATACCGTATTCATAAAGTATAGAGTACCCCTCGCCTCTATAACCGTTACTTGCCATTGCCTCAAGATAAGAAGCTGCGAGCCTTCCCAGTCCACCGTTGCCTATGCCTGCATCCCGTTCTACAGAGTATATTTCTTGCTCAGTAAACGAGCATTTTTTGGCAAAACGTACAAAGGCTTTTTCCAAACCCAAATTATACAGGAAATTTTCAAGACTTCTTCCAAGTAAAAATTCCATGCTCATGTAGCAAATTCTTTTCGACTCCGCTTTTTTTGCTTTGTCAAGAAAAGAATGGTACTTTGTGCTAAGCATTCTTCTGAGTAGCTCACAAGTTGAGCTGTAAAGTTGCAATTTACTTGTGTTCTCAGAAGTCACACCATATTTTTCCCATAGGATATTAGACAGCTCTTGATCAAAATCAGTATCAGATATTTGTCCGTTCATACAAACCTCCGCAAAAAAGTTTGTATTTATTATTGCTCTCGTAAAAAAGAATATTCATTTAAGTTAAAAACGATTTAAGATAAACTAACTATTCGACAAAGTAAAAGATGCCCGAGTGCTTAAATAAAGCACTCGGGCAAGATCATCTGTTATGATTTAAATGTCGGATGAAGGCCAGTTTGTTGTGTACCACTTAGAGTAAATAGCCTTGGGGGATTTTTCGTTCTCTACATTAGTAGCATTCTTGAATGCCTCGTTTTCATCAACTTCGGTCTTAACGGTATCAAAGAATGTCTGAAGCTCCTCTACAGTCTTGCATGCATTGAGTCTATCGAGGTATGTCTTAGATGCATCAGCGAGACTGCTCATGATATCCTTGTCTACGTTGAGCATATCAGACCACAAACCTGTAAGAGGATGGATACGAAGATCAAGATTTGCCTTAACTCCGCGATCCCACACATCATCTGCCATATCCTGCTCGGGATATGCGATAAATACATTACCGGTGTCCTCGAGATTCATTACATAATCGTTGTTAAATCTCTCTACTCGGTCATTCTCGTCAAGTTCGTAGTGTACACCCTCAACACCGTACTGCAGAACATTTCTGAGTTCCGAGTCAGTATTGAGCATCGTGAGTACCTCAAGTGCTCTGTCTACATTCTTGCAGTATGTAGTAATACCAAAGAATGAGGTGAAGAGATTCTCATTTGTAAGTGTAGGAGTAGAAATTACCTTTACATAGTAATTTTCGCTATACTGATCAACTATCGAAGAGTCTCCGGTCATTACGGCAACACCGAAATTCTTTGCGTCTTTAGCCTTGGCAGCGTCAGGTGCAAAATATCCGTTTGTTTCATATTTCTTCATCAGAAGCTCAAAATCAGTAAATTCCTTTAAACTGAAAATGTTCTTCATAACGTATTCGTCGTTTGCACTTGCAGTCTGGCTGTTAAAGCTTGCCTTTGAGCCGAGTATGCTGAAATCTTCTCCGTTACCCCAGTAGTATACATAGGGATTTTGGAACTCTTCAAGAACGGGCACAAGATCAGTTCTATTCGTCTTGATATATTCGATAATCTGATCGCAATCAAAGAAAGTGGATATATCGTCAAAGTTGTAGTAAGCACCGTTGATCTCATCGGCAGATATAGTTCCGTCACCATTCTTATCTCCGGTTACTACATCCTTGTTAACAAGAAGGTAAGTATACTCACCTATCACACGGTTGTTAGGAATACCGTATGTGTTACCGTCGATCTTTGTGTATGTAAAGAGAGGATCGCTGATAATATCAGTGAGGATCTTAGCCTTACCGGTGTTAGCAATATGTTCGTTTAGATTGATAAGCTTGCTGGCACCCGATCCCTTGACAAGGTCATAAAGATGATCAAATCCCTGAACGTAAACAATATCTATCTGATCATCTGTAATCTCAGGGTATTTAAGAACAGAAACGCCGAACTCATTGGTCTCGAGCTCTTCCTTCACGGTCTCAGCGTTTGAATCAGCAGCTGTAGTTGCCGTAGCGTTAAGTGAAGCCTTAGCTTCTTCTGCCGCTGTGAACTTGTTGTTGAGTGTCTCTACATACTCCTCAGGAGTAACAAAGACGAGATCAACGCTTGTTGTATATGTAGACTTTGTGATTCTGTTAAACTCTTGTTCAACAGCAGCCTTTGCTTCCTCTGTTGTATTTTTATCTGTCACAACCCACATATTAATGGAAACAGTCTGTCTGGTTGTTTCTTGATTGGTAGCGTCACCTGTGTCATCACCGCCGCTTTTGTTACAGCCGGTAAGCACCATGGGACAAAGCATCGCCAAAGCGAGCACAAATGCGAATATTCTGCGTTTCATCAGGTTCCTCCGTAAATTTTTTACAATTCTGATATTATTAAATATACAGCATCAGTAACTGTAAGCATATAAAGTCATATAATATTATAACCAAAAATATGAAATATGTCAAGCAATATTTTGAAAGTTTAAATCAAGTGCCCCTGTCACAAAACCATAATTGTGCACAGTTACAAAAATGCGTAAATAATACACAAAAAAATCGCGGGTACGCAGGTTTTGCAGACTGGTATTTTGTATTTTTTGACATATATTTTGCTCAAATGAACAAATTGCAGATTCCAAATTAATCAAGATAATCTTTAAGCCTTTTTGAACGGCTGGGATGGCGGAGCTTTCTCAGTGCCTTTGCTTCTATCTGACGGATCCTTTCTCTTGTAATATGAAATTCACTGCCAACCTCTTCAAGAGTCCTTGTTCTGCCGTCCTCAAGTCCAAACCTGAGCTTGAGTACGTGCTCTTCTCTGGGAGTTAAAGTATGAAGCACTTCATTTAGCTGTTCTTTCAATAGTGCATAAGATGCTGTTTCTGCAGGTGCAGGAGAATCGGAGTCTTCTATAAAGTCACCGAGATGGCTGTCTTCCTCTTCTCCGATAGGAGTTTCCAGGGAAACGGGATCCTGTGCAATTTTGAGAATTTCTCTTACCTTATCGGGACTGATATTCATTTTTTCAGCAATTTCATTCGGAGTTGCCTCATGACCGTTTTCCTGAAGAAGCTGTCTTGAATATCTGGACACTTTGTGAATAGTCTCGACCATGTGAACAGGGATTCTTATCGTTCTTGCCTGATCTGCAATTGCACGAGTGATTGCTTGTCTGATCCACCATGTTGCGTAAGTCGAGAATTTATATCCCTTTGAATGATCGAATTTATCAACAGCTTTCATAAGACCGAGATTGCCTTCCTGGATAAGATCGAGAAAGAACATTCCCTTTCCGACATATCTTTTTGCAATACTTACAACCAGTCTGAGGTTTGCTTCTACAAGCTCATTTTTAGCTTTTTCATTCCCCTGCGAAATAAGCTCAGCGAGCTCCACCTCTCTTGCGGCATCAATCAGCGGGATCTTTCCGATCTCCTTCAAATACATTCTTACAGGATCATCAACCGCCAGCCCCTCGGATGCAAGCATTTTATCCATATCCTCGGCACTCTCGATCTGTTCGACCTCTTCAACAATATTGTCAAGATCCTCAGCTTCAAAGTATCCGGATATTTCTATGCCGTTTTGCTCTAATGTCTCATAGAGCTTTTCCATCTGTTCGATATCCATATCGATGCCGTCAAGTGCCTCGAGAATATCATTGTTTGTAAGGGACCCTTTTGCTTTTCCTTTTTCAATTAGATCTTTGATTTCAAAATTTTTTTCTGCCATAACTGTCCTTCTTTTTTATGTAATTATTTTTTATTTCTTTGCATTAGACCGAAAAATATCAGCTTTTCGGTTTTCTTTTTTTATTTATGATCGAGAGAATATCTCTCTCTGATGTATTAGCATCAGGGTCTGAAACTCCGATCTTTTCGTCTTTTAAAGTTCGGATACAGTCTTCAAACACTTTTTTTGAATTATCGGACAATGACATTCTGTCCAGCTGAAGTTTCTTCAATCTCGATAGTTCATCCACATCAAACGACTCTCCCATGAGTGACTCATCATATCCGCCGAGTGACTCAAGTTCAAGTATTTTATTGAAAACACGACGACCAAAATCCGTCAAAAAATCGTCTTCCGTGATAATAGAGCTTTCACTTACCAATGCTCGATGTTCAGGATAAAGCATGAGAAGTGCCAAAATGTGCTCTTCAGCCTTCGCCGCGATAATATTCTTTGCAAAATCCGGATTGACCTTATCAGAATAACCGGCAGTTTGCCTCACTATTTGCCTTGAGGACTCTTCTCTTTCTTTTTTGGCCTTGGCTTTGATTATTCTGTTGACATCCGCTTCAATATTTGCCCTTCCGATATCCAGTTCTTCTGATATCTGACGCGTATACAGCTCACGTTCAG
This sequence comes from Eubacteriales bacterium, assembly GCA_045580775.1. Classification (GTDB taxonomy): domain Bacteria; phylum Bacillota; class Clostridia; order Oscillospirales; family CAG-272; genus JAZMZS01. The sequence goes on along the minus strand of JAZNOK010000160.1, from coordinate 4,419 downwards.
TCTTTTGATGAATATCGGCAAGGACGGCGGCAATATCACCCACAGCTTTTATCTTTTGCTCTACATCATTCAAATTATATCTTGAGAGGATTGCATCCACCTTGAATCTAAAGGGGCTTTTAGATGAATCCAGCATTTTTAAAAACGCTTCTCGTCCATAAAGCTTTATATATTCATCCGGGTCTTTCGCCCCGTTGATCTTCAACACTGAAGCCTCAACGCCGGCTGCGTCAAGCAACTTAATAGCTTTATTTGCGGCATTCTGCCCGGCCGCATCACTGTCATAGCAAATAATAACCTTTTTTGTATATCTAGACATCAGACGTGCCTGCTCGGGGGTTATAGCAGTTCCCAGGGTCGCTACCGCATTCTCAAATTCTGCCTGATGCAAAGCAATTACATCCATATATCCTTCGCACAAAATCATACACTCGGAACAGTTGTTTTTTGCATAATTCAATGCAAAAAGATTTTTACGCTTCGAATATACTGGAGTGTCGGATGAATTCATATACTTTCTTCCTGCATCTCCCTCGGGAGACGGATGTATCATCCTGCCTCCGAATGCAATAATATTGCCTGTAGTGTCTATAACAGGAAACATCAATCTGTCTCTGAAAAAATCAAAAGTGCTTCCTTTTTTGCTCTTTAAACAAAGGTACCCTTCTATCATTTCGTTATCGTTATAACCCTTTTCTCTTAGATGATTGCGTAACATATCAAAAGAATCAGGTGCATATCCCAGACCAAAGCGTTTTACTGTCATGCTGCTAAGCTGTCTCGATTTTAAATATTCTCGTGCCTCAGCACCGATACGATCGTCGTTGAGCATGTTTCTGAAAAACCTGGCAGCTTCTTTATTCATAGCATAGTAACGCTGCCTGTCGACCTTTTTGGCATTTGGATCTTTTCCAGAAGCATCCAAGACAAGATTGATACCGGCACGCTTTGACAAATGCTCAAGTGCTTCTATATACCCGAGGTTTTCTATCTTTCGCACGAAAGTAATAACATCACCGCCGGCACCGCATCCAAAACAATAAAAACTCTGTTGCGATAAAAAAACTGTACATGAAGGGGTCTTTTCCGAGTGAAAAGGACAGGAACAAAGCATGTTTGAACCCGCTCTTTTCAGAGTGGTATACGAGGACATGACTTCCTCTATGGGATTTCTTGATTTAATCTCTTCAATTACTTTTGGGTCGATCATATTTACGCCTTCCATGACATCGGAATATAGATCTTTTTAAAAATATCTATAGCATAACGGTCGGTCATACCCGAGATGTAATCACACACAGATCGAGGCAGACCTTCTTTGTCGGCTATTTTTATAAAAAACTCAGGCATCTGCTCAGGATGTGAGATAAAATAATCATACAGTCCCTCCAGCATGAGCTTCGCCTTTTTCTCTTCCCCTTTTGCATGTGGGTTTGTATATACGTTATCAAAAAGGAACTGACGCAATCTCCACGTAGCATCCCATACTTCGGGCTCCATCTGAATTGAAGACATGTTCTCGCTTGCGTAAATAATAGAACTTACCATGGTATTTATACGTTGACTGTGGGCAGTACCGAGAACTTCGGTGATATCACGCGGAATGTCTTCGAGTTTTAAAATACCGCCTCGCAGAGCATCATCAATATCATGATTGATATATGCGATCCTGTCAGCAAACTTTACTATTACACCTTCAAGCGTAGAAGCAAGAGCTTCACCGTTATGCCATCTGATAGCATCCCTGACCTCATAGGTCAAATTCAGACCTTCACCATTATTTTCAAGTTTTTCCACAACACGCAAACTTTGTTCAGAATGTGAGAAATCACTCGAAAAGCACTTTCTCATTACCTGTTCTCCTGCATGACCGAACGGAGTATGCCCAAGATCATGTCCGAGTGCCGAAGCTTCTGTCAGGTCCTCGTTTAGTTTGAGAGCTCTGGCAATGATCCTCGCAATCTGAGTAACCTCCAAGGTGTGGGTCATTCTGTTGCGGTAATGCTCATCAATGGGAAGTAAAAAAACTTGAGTTTTATGCATCAAACGCCTGAAAGCCTTGGAATGAATGATCTTATCTCTGTCTCTTTGAAACTCTGTTCTATTGATACAGGGAGTGTATGCATGCTTTCTGCCGCGTGTGTTAGCTGTCAAAAAAGCGTGCTTTGATAAAGTCTGTTTTTCCCTTTGCAGAAAAACGTCACACAGCTTCTCTCTCATCACGACCTCCGACACAATCCATAAGCTTTTCCAAAGTACAATTATAATATACGAATAATTTTCAAAAAACCTCTTATTTTTTCAAATTTTTTTAAAAAACAGGAAACTTTCATCTGATATTTATCAAAATCATCTCTAAAACACTAAAAAACACAGAATAACCTAAGTTACCCTGTGTTTTTGTATTCAGCTAAAATCAGCTTCACTCGCTTCATCATCGGTAGGAATATCTTCTTCGAGCGAACCGCCTTCATCGCCGTAAACATCGGCGTTTATCATTGAAGAATCAAATGTAAATTCATCATCGTCAAAGTAAGATGAAGGATCAAAAGCGTTTTCCCTATCCGGCTCGTTTTTGTGCTGGTATATAAGATATGCACCTGCAACACCGTTCATTGCGGCAACTGCAAGAAATGCTGAAGCAATGCTTTTTTTCTTAGTGCAAAGAATCAAAAACATAATTAGGCACGTAAATGCCTGAACGATAAGCGAGATACCAACGTACAGTCTTGTTTTTTTGATCATAATAAATACTCCCAAAAATAATTATTTTGCCTGTTCTTTTAGATAAGCATTAATAAACCCGTCAATATCGCCGTCCATGACAGCGTTTATATTTCCGTCCTCATACCCGGTTCTTGCATCCTTGGCGAGTGTATATGGCATGAATACATACGAGCGTATCTGTGCACCCCATTCAATATTGGTTTTGACGCCCTTAATATCATCAATTTTGTCCAGCTTCTCACGTTCCTTAATCTCCATAAGCTTGGAACGAAGCATTTTCATAGCTGTCTCTTTGTTTTGAAGCTGGCTTCTTTCTGTCTGGCATCCGACGACAATTCCTGTGGGCTTGTGCACTATTCTGATAGCAGAGTCGGTCTTGTTGATATGCTGACCGCCTGCACCGCTGGATCTATGAGCTGTAATCTCGAGGTCTTCTTCCTTGATTTCTACCTTGCCGTCATCTGTAAACTCCGGCATAACCTCCACAGAAGCAAAAGAAGTGTGCCTTCTTCCGGAAGAATCGAACGGAGAGACTCTTACCAGTCTGTGTACACCGTTTTCACTTTTCATATAACCGTAAGCGTTCAATCCTTCGATCATGATAGTAGCACTTTTAATACCGGCTTCTTCACCGTCAAGCCAGTCGATCAGCTTTACATTATATCCGTGCTTTTCTCCCCAGCGTGTGTACATGCGGTAAAGCATCAACGCCCAGTCCTGAGCTTCGGTTCCGCCGGCTCCGGGGTGAAAAGATATGATGGCATTATTCTTATCATATTCACCGGACAGCAGAAGCTCTATTCGTTGCTTTTCTTCTTCGGTTTTAATCGATGACAACTCCAAAGTTACTTCATCCACGCAGCTTTCATCGTTTTCTTCTATAGCCATTTCAGCCAGAGCCAAAGCGTCCTCCAGCCTGTCGCAAAGTTTTTCATAAGCTTCTATCTTATCTTTTAGCTGTTTAATGTTTTGCAAGACCTTACTGGAATTCTCCTGATCATTCCAAAAGTCCTCAGCATAAGTCTGTGCTTCAAGTTCTTCGGTCTTTGCTTTGATTTCATCTATTCTCAGAGCAGAACCAAGCTCAGAGAGTTTTTCTCTGTATTCAATCAATTCATACTTAGCTTCTTCAAGTGCGATTATCAAGAACTATTTCCTCCATTCAATCCATGTAATGCTCAATACACACAATATATCACAGATCGTTACATTTTTCAAGTCTCAAACTACAAAATTTTTCCTTTCTTCAAATACAGTAATCAAATTCTAAACGATTGGTTTTTTATATAACTCGGGAGAATAATTCCCTTTAGCATATAAAATTGTTAGACATATATATGCGGTATCTACATAAATTAATTGTACGGCATCATTTATTTTCATGATTATTTGGTGTCGTATTCTTCTCAAATCAAGAGAGGGTTTAATGCACAGCATAAATAAAAACAAGAAAAAATATTTTTTGTGCTTCGTCTCATTTGTTTTGGCTGTTATTTTAACACCGAATACCGCCATATCGGCATCTGCCGAAAAAAAGTATATATGCGGAGGGATGGCATTCGGAGTTAAGCTAAACATAGACGGCGTATGTGTATCGGGTTTTACCGATAAAAGCGAACTGGGAGAAGATCAAAACCCTGCAATTAAAGCGCAAGTCGGAGGCCAAGCGGTCTTAGGAAGACAACTGGGGCT
>JAZNOK010000159.1:0-8054 GCA_045580775.1 Eubacteriales bacterium | reverse complement strand
CGACGGTGTATATTCATACTCCGAGCAAGTGCAACGCAGATATGGACGAAAATATCGTTTAAAACCGATATGAGTTCGGCTCTCCTCGGCTATAACAATACAAGCAAAAGAAGCAGCAGAAGCGTAAGAGCAGCGTCTGCTGCTCCTTCTTTTTCCTTTGTACTGCCTCCGCAAAACAGCAATACCGCCGCCACCCCGACGATAATGAGCGTATCAGAGTCGAGCTTGCCTGTTATAAAAGACAGCACAGACTCGCCGACGCCGTCGGGTCTTTTCTTTGATACGTGAGCCTGAGACTCACATCCGCACCCCTCATCCGACCGATCCTGTGTGCGATCGGTCGAAGTATTATTCTGTCTTTGTGCCTCCTCTTCGCCGCATCCGTACACTTGCTCCTGTCCTATGTCAGAGCGGAGGGCGTTTCCGCTGTAATTATGCGGGATGCTGACAGGACCGGTATATGGAAAGTGGGGTTTTTGTGTATACATTCGATTGCTCCTCGGGTTATTTGATATGTGACATTATCTCTATGACGCGTACTATCGTATCAATGGCGGAACGTTTGTCCTGGGGCATGTAGGGCTTTAGTGCCAGCAGCAAAGCCGCCCTTCTGTCAACAGGCACAGGGGGTCTTGGCGTAGCTTTGCCTCCCGCCGACAGCAGACCGAGAATTGAGGACGGATCGGGCGTTTGCGGTGTAGACTCCTGACGCACACTCGCCGCCCCTCCGCCATCTGCTGTCCCTCCCCCTCCGAGCATCCCCGAGAGCATCGACACCATAGACGGCAGAGCCGCCATAAGGGCAGGGTTTTGCATAGCAGAGGAAAGTATCCCTGACAGATCCGCAGATGAAAATGCCCCGCCCATACCTCCGATATCTCCCATGCCGCCTGCACTGCCGCTGCCGCCTGAAGTGCCGTTATCTTCATTATGTGTGTTGCCGCCGGACCCTCCGAAGAAAGCCCCCGAGCCTCCTTCGGCTCCCTTGGCGGTATGCTGCTCTGCAGATGGCGGCTCTTGCGGGGAATTTTGCATATTTGAGATCAGCTGAGCCAGACCCGACAGCAGAGCGGGATCGCTCAGAGGGGAGCCTGTGCTATCCATGATCAGCGGTCACCGCCTTGCTCTTTGTACCTGGATAGCAGCTGTGCCGCCTGTGCAATATCTGCATCGGTTGCAGCCCCGAGTGCCCCTCTCAGTGCCGCCATCTCAGACTGACCGATCTGATCGGTCAGAGTTATGGATGATTGGGCTGCTATCATCTTTATTACAGACCATAGTGCTCGGTCATCCAGGGCAAGCAGTTTATCTATTGCGTTTTTGTCCAGTTGCATTGACTATTCTCCCACCTTTGAGTAAAATATCTGTAATGACAGTATATGCCGGCTCCGCACATTTGTGACTCACCCGCTAAAACCGAGGGGGAAACCCTTTCCTAAAATCTTTTTTTATATTTTTGTGGGGGGTCTATTCGTTACTTCCTTCTCCCTCTTATCTGAGGGCGAGTAGAGAGCCGCCAATTTTTTTAAAAACGCAAGGAGAAAAAACATGAAGCTGATCATCCTATCCGATTCACACGGCTCCGGCTATGACATCCTGAGGGCATTACGCAAGCACCCTGATGCTGACGCGGCGTTCTTTCTCGGGGACGGTGTAGCGGACTTTCTCTCTCTGAAGGGGAACTTTCCTGACACGGCGTTCTTCGCTGTCAGCGGAAACTGTGACATAGGTGCAGCCTACACCTACGGCACGCCCGAAAGCGATCAGATCACCCTCGAGGGAAAGCGGATATTTTTCTGTCATGGGCACACCTACAGAGTAAAGGGCGGCCTCGGCCCTCTCGTCTCTGCGGCAAAAAGCCGCGGGGCGGACATTGTGCTGTTTGGGCATACGCACACACCGACAGAAAAATACATTCCCGAAGACACCGAAGGCGGGGCTTTGTATCTTGTCAATCCGGGAAGCATCAGCGGCAGGGGAGCAGGCGGAGGCGTTCACAGCTATGCTCTGATCACCATCAAAGGAAATGACGTGCTTGTCTCCCACGGTACTGTATAAGGACAGCCGAGGGATATTTTTCTCTTGAATTTGACAATGTGTGTGTGATATACTGTATATATGAGAATATATGAGAAAGAATATGAGAGAATTTGAAAATAAAGGAGTTGCTATGAGCTACAAAATACTCAAGATCGACCCGTATCTTACCCCTTTTGAGGCGGACATAGAGCTGAGAATGTCAAACTACAAAAACACCCGCCGTGCTCTGCTCGGTGACAAGGACATTTGCGATTATGCACAGGGTTATAAGTATTTTGGCTTTCATAGAACAGCCGATGGCAGGGTGGTATACCGTGAGTGGGCACCTGCAGCCGAGCAGATGTACCTGACCGGGGACTTTGCCGATTGGGATCCTTACAGATACAGCATGGCACGCTTGGACAGCGGGATATTCGAGATATATCTCGACGGAGCTTTAATACACCAAGGACAAAAGGTCCAGGCTATCGTTATACACGGCGGTGAGACTCTCCGCAGAGTACCGTCCTACGCTACAAGAGTAGTGCAGGATCCCGACACCTATCTTTGGTGTGCTGAGGTGGACTTCAGCTCGGACGAGCCCTACGAGTGGACGGACGCCGCATTTAAGAGGGCTCGCACTCCGTACATCTACGAAGCCCACATCGGTATGGCTACAGAGGAGTACCGTGTCGGCAGTTATGCTGAGTTTGAGCGTGATATTCTGCCAAGGATCAAGGCTCTCGGCTACAACACCGTACAGATCATGGCGATCATGGAGCATCCGTATTACGGATCGTTCGGATATCAGGTATCAAACTTCTACGCCGCATCATCACGCTACGGCACTCCCGCAGAGCTCAAGCATCTTATCAACACCGCACACAGCATGGGAATTGCCGTTCTGCTGGATGTCGTTCATTCGCACGCAGTAAAGAACACAGGCGAGGGACTGAACCTTTTTGACGGAACAGAATATCAGTATTTCCATGAGGGAGAGCGTGGCGAGCATGCAGCCTGGGGAACAAAGCTCTTCAATTACGCAAAGCATGAGGTTTTGCACTTTCTTCTGTCCAATCTGCGGTTTTGGATGGAGGTATACCACTTTGACGGATTCCGCTTTGACGGAGTAACGAGCATGCTGTACCGCGACCATGGGCTCGGTTCGGCATTCTCGGGATATGAGATGTACTTCTCTACGAACACCGACACCGAAGCTGTAACTTATCTTCAGCTCGCATGCGAGCTTGTCCACTCATATAACAAGGACGCCCTCACCATAGCCGAGGACATGTCGGGAATGCCGGGCATGTGCCTGCCGATACCTGACGGCGGTATTGGGTTTGACTATCGGCTGAACATGGGACTGCCTGATCTGTGGATCAAATTTCTCAAAGAGTACCGCGATGAGGACTGGGACATGTGGAAGCTGTGGTATGAGCTGACCACCCGCCGCCCAAAGGAAAAGTCGATCGGTTATGCCGAGTCTCACGATCAAGCACTGGTAGGAGACAAGACGATCATGTTCAGGCTGTGCGATGCCGAAATGTACTCTCACATGGATCTGCACTCAAGCTCCCCCATCATAGACCGAGGTATCGCCCTGCACAAGATGATACGCCTCATTACCTCCACCCTCGCAGGAGAAGGCTACCTCAACTTCATGGGTAACGAGTTCGGGCATCCCGAATGGATAGACTTCCCAAGAGAGGGCAACGGCTGGAGCTACCACTACTGCCGCCGCCAATGGAGTCTGTGTGATGCTGACTATCTCAGATACAAGGGGCTGTGTGAGTTTGACCGTGCGATGATAGGAATGCTCCGCCGCGAGCGTCTGTCATCAAAAAGCTCCGAGTCACGCTGGATACATGACTCTGACAAGGTCATAATTTATTCCAAGGGCAAAGAGCACATATTCGCATTCAACTTCCACCCGACAAACTCCTTCGAGGGGTACTTTGTGCCTGTGCTGGAGGAGGGCGAATACAAGGTCATCCTTTCCACGGATGACGCGGCGTTCGGCGGAAGTGCAAGGACGGATGGCTCTTACACCTACAAAACGCACAAGCTCGAGGACGGCAGGGTCGGATTTTTCTGTTATCTGCCTCAGAGATGTGCCATCGCGTTCAAAAAGATCAAAACTCGGTAAAACAACGCTGAATTTTTTTCAAAAAACTATTTACAAATGAAAAACAATATGTTATACTAACCGAGTATGAGCCATATTCTCGGTATTCGGCAAGAGGGCGGTCGTACCGCTGCTTCACCCGACCGCATTCTGGGGGTAAGGGCAACAATACGAAATATTATTATATGAGGTGAAGAACAATGATGACCAAGGAAATCAAGCAGGAAATTATCGAAAAGTACGCAACACATGAGGGCGACACCGGTTCTCCCGAGGTTCAGATCGCGGTCCTCACATACCGCATCAACTCTCTCAACGAGCATCTCAAGCTCAATGCTAAGGACCACCACAGCCGCCGCGGCCTTCTCAAGATGGTCGGCCACAGAAGAAACCTTCTCGGCTACCTTATGAAGAAGGATATCAACAGATACCGTGCTATCATCGAGAAGCTGGGTATTCGTAAGTAATTTCCGCCGACAGGCAAGGCAACAAAGGGGAGCGGAAACGCTCCCCTTTTCATAAGCAAGTTAGTATTGTACAGACGGATTTAGCAGTTAAATGTATGCATGACATTCATGCCCGCATTTAAGTGCTAAACCGTATGTACCTCATTTATTTTTTTAAAACGGAGGTTTAAAAATGGCAGAACACTCTATTTCAACACCTATTCAGTTCCCTGATCACAAGGTATTTCATTATACCTTCGCCGGCAGACCTCTTACCGTAGAAACAGGTAAGGTAGCAGGCCTCGCTAACGGCTCTTGTATCGTTCGCTACGGCGACACAACCATCCTCGCTTGTGCTACTGCATCCGAGAAGCCCCGCGACGGAATTGACTTTCTCCCTCTTTCGGTTGACTACGAGGAGAGACTCTACGCTGTAGGAAAGATCCCCGGATCATTCTTCAAGCGTGAGGGCAAACCCACCGAAAAGGCGATCCTCACCGGCCGTGTTATCGACCGTCCTATCCGTCCTCTCTTCCCCAAGGACCTCAGAAACGATGTCAATATTTCTCTGACAGTTCTTTCTGCTGACTATGACTGCTCTCCCGAGATCACCGCTATGCTCGGTGCTTCTCTGGCTCTTTCTATATCCGACATTCCGTGGAACGGACCTATCGCAGGCGTATTCATGGGACTCGTTGACGGCAAGCTCGTCGTCAACCCCACACAGGCTGAGAGAGCAAAGAGCGATCTGGAGCTTACTGTTGCTGCAAGCATGAACAAGGTCGTCATGATCGAGGCAGGAGCAAACGAGGTCTCCGACGATGTTATGTATGACGCTATCATGATGGCTCATGAGGAGATAAAGGGGCTGCTTGAGTTTGTAGGCGGCATCATCGACGAGATCGGAAAGCCCAAGTTCGAGTATCCTTCATGTGAGCTCGACCACGATATGTTTGACAAGATATTTGCGTTCTGCGAGCGTGATGTTATGGCGGCACTTGATACCGACGACAAGAATATCCGCGACCAGAGAATGCTCCCTGTCCAGGATGCTATCCTGGCTACCTTCGGTGAGGAGTATCCCGAGCTTGATACTATCATGCCCGAGCTCATCTACAAAATACAGAAGAAGATCGTCCGCCGCTGGCTTCTCGAAGACGGCAAGCGTGTTGACGGCAGACGTCTCGACCAGATCCGTCCCCTCGGCAGCGAGGTCGGCGTAATTCCGAGAGTACACGGCTCAGGACTCTTTACCAGAGGTCAGACTCAGGTACTCACTATAGCTACTCTCGGCTCTATCTCAGATGCTCAGAAGCTCGACGGTATAGACGATGAGGTAGAAAAGAGATATATCCACCACTACAACATGCCCGGTTACTCTACAGGAGAGGCAAAGAGCTCTCGTTCTCCCGGACGCCGTGAGATCGGACACGGAGCTCTCGCTGAGAGATCTCTGGTTCCTGTGCTTCCTTCGGTAGAGCAGTTCCCCTACACTATCAGACTCGTATCCGAGGTAGTTTCTTCAAACGGTTCTACTTCCCAGGGATCTGTATGCGGTTCTACCCTTGCACTCATGGATGCGGGCGTCCCGATAAAGGCCCCCGTAGCAGGTATCTCCTGCGGTCTTATCACTGAGGGCGAGAGATGGATGACCATGCTCGACATTCAGGGACTCGAGGACTTCTATGGCGATATGGACTTCAAGGTTGCAGGAACACACAAGGGTATCACATCTATCCAGATGGACCTCAAGATCGACGGACTTACCCCCGAGATCATACGTGAAGCTCTCGCTGTAACACACCGCGGCCGTGACTACATCATCGACGAGGTAATACTCAAGGCGATCGAAGCTCCCAGAGCTGACGTAAGCGAGTACGCACCCAAGATGATCAGCATGAAGATCAACCCCGACAAGATCCGTGAGGTCATCGGAACAGGCGGAAAGGTCATTCAGAAGATCGTTGCCGATACAGGTGCAAAGATCGACATCGAGGATGACGGAAGCGTATTTATTTCCGCTATCAACCGCGATGCGGCTTATGAGGCAAAGAAGATCATCGACGGTATCGTATTTGAGCCTGTTGCAGGCTGCTGCTACGACGGAGTCGTAACGAGAATTATCCCGATCGGTGCGTTCGTTGAGTTCGCCCCCGGAAAAGAAGGCCTTGTCCACATCTCCAAGCTCGCCCCCACCAGAACCGAAAAGGTTGAGGACGTAGTCAATGTCGGAGACAAGGTCCGTATAAAGTTCCTCGGCGTCGACGACAAGAACAGAATGAACCTCTCCATTAAGGACGCTCAGTAATAAACTTAATAGATCATCCTCCCGCCTGTTGCGACCTGTTTTATCAGAGCAATATAGCGGGAGGATCCTTTTTTTGAAATACGGAGAGAAACGAGAGGGAACGTAGAGAATGGGCGGGGAAAACCCGAAGGGGAACGACAGGATAGGCGGGGAAAACCCGAAGGGGAACGACAGGATAGGCGGGGAAAACCCTTTTTAGCTCACGGGGTTCCCCGAACGAGCAACGCTCGTTTGGGGGTTCGCGGCAGGGGTTTTCCCCGGACCCCTTTCCTAAAAACTTTTTTAATATTTTTGTGGGGCTTATTCGCCACTTCCTTCTCCCGCTTGGATAAGTGAGACTCCAAATCTTTGATTTGGTAAGTCGAACTTATGCATGCGAGCGACAGCGAGTCGCTTCCTCGAGGATGACAGTGGGGGGTGGGGTTATAATTGAAGGCATTTTGCGTTCTGCCATCCGCCCTGTCATTCTCGAACGGAACGAAGTGGAGTGAAGAATCCAAGGGCGAGTAGAGAGTGACGAATAAATTTAATCCTTACTATCATCTCCGACTCAGATCCTTCGCTCCCTGTGGTCGCTCGAGGATGACAGTCGGGAGGGGAGCTTTGCAAATACAGAGTGACGTTGTTTTGATCTCCGACTGAGATAAGTGAGACTCCAAATCTTTGATTTGGTAAGTCGAACTTATGCATGCGAGCGACAGCGAGTCGCTTCCTTCGCTACGCTCGTCCATGACAGGGCGGGAGGGGAGCTTTGCTAAATGTCCGATAGTCAAGATCCTTACTCTCTGCTCCCGCTTAGATCCTTCAGTCGGCAAAAGCCTCCTTCGAGGATGACAGCGGGGTTGTAGCTCCGATCAAAGCCTCCCTCGTCCATGACAGTCGGAGAGGGGTTATAATTGAAGGCATTTTGCGTTCTGCCATCCGCCCTGTCATTCTCGAACGGAACGCAGTGGAGTGAAGAATCTAAGGGCGTAAAGAGAGTAACGAATAAAATTAATCCTTACTCTCTACTCCGACTCAGATCCTTCGCTACCCCTTACGGCTACGCTCGAGGATGACAGGGCGGATGTGAGTGCCGCTTGCACCGATACTTTTTGTAACATTTACGACCGCAGCCCCCTCCGACTATCATCCTAGAGGAAGCGACTCGCTG
>JAZNOK010000158.1:0-5029 GCA_045580775.1 Eubacteriales bacterium | reverse complement strand
GTATACAGTCTCCATCTTCGCCTCGGCAATATATATTTGTCGGAGCATATCGAAATTAATGCCGTATTGGTATGCTTCACTGTTCAAAGACGCTACATTCCCTTCAAAGCCATCACTGAGGATCTCAGCGAGCTGAGAATCTACAGTTTTGACATCGCTTTCTGACATAGATAGTCCGTAGTGAGCAAACAGATAGACGCTTGCCAGGTAGTTTTTAACAGTCTCATCGGCATAAGCTGTCAAGACCTCATTTGCATTTCCGCTACCGTAATCGGTATTCCAAAAATCTTCTGTATCCTTAATGTCAGAATAAGTATACATCAGTACAGCCTTATATCTTGCAAGCCAGTAAGAGTAGAAATTCTTGTCAATAACATAATCTCCGTACTTGTATATGTATTCTTCGGTATTATTTTTATATATATAGTCTTTTTGTGCACCGGCACATGAGCAAGACAAAAGAACTGAAATCATAAGTAATACAGACAGAAAGATTTTTGTGATCTTTTTCATTTTTGCAGTCTCCGAAATATGTAAATATATATTTTTTTATCATGCTTGTGTGTTCTGAGAGTTATCAGAATGTGAACATTTTCTAAAATACTCGCTAAGCACATGCAAGCATGAATCCAGAACGTTTGAATTTTTGGGGATCTTAAATACTAGGCATTCTCCGTTTGTTAAATTTATCCTCAGTTTATAGTCCACATCAGAAAAATCAAGCAGTGACCAAAATTCCACTTTAAGCTCTTTTGGATATATGCAAACAGAAGACTCGTTTTGAGCGATACGTTCTATTCCGCATGACTGTGCAAGTGCCTTGAGGCGTGCCACTTTGATCAAATTCCCGATCTGAGGCGGATATTCGCCAAAGCGGTCAAGAAGCTCATCCTGTATATCATCTGCGTCTTCCTCGCACAAGATCAAAGCGATCCTTTTGTACATTTCCATACGAACAGATGAGGACGAAATATAACTTTCGGGAATATAAGCATCTACTTTAAGATCAAGCTTGCACTCTACTTTCGAGGGGATTTTTTCTCCTTTTTCCTCCAAGACAGCTTCATTTAGAAGTTTGATATACATATCATATCCGACCGCATCAAGGTGCCCGTGCTGTTCAGCTCCGAGCATGTTGCCCGCACCTCTGATTTCCAGATCTCGCAATGCAACCTTAAATCCTGCCCCGAACTGTGCATAATCTCTAATTGCACGAAGTCTCTTTTCGGATATTTCTGTAAGGACTTTGCCCTTCCTGTAAGTAAAGTACGCATAGGCACGACGGCTGGACCTGCCTACTCGTCCTCTTAACTGATGCAGCTGAGATAACCCAAGTCTGTCTGCATTTTCTACGATGAGGGTATTTGCATTCGGAACATCAACGCCTGTTTCGATTATTGATGTACACACAAGCACATCTACTGTACCGTCAAGAAGCTGCTGCCATATTCCCTCTATTTCATTTTTGTCCATTTGACCGTGAGCTACGGCAATATTGATCCCATCTATCGCATCGGCCAGACGAGCAGCTACATTATTTATGTCTTCAACCTTGTTATAAAGGTAAAACACCTGACCTCCGCGTGCCAGCTCTCTTCTGATCGCCTCATATATTACTGATTCATCATATTCAAGCACGTAAGTCTGAACAGGAAGTCTATCCCCGGGAACTTCATCAAGAACCGACATGTCTCGAATGCCTCCCATTGCCATATTTAATGTTCTTGGGATAGGGGTAGCTGAGAGTGACAAGACATCAATATCTGAAGCAAACTGCTTCAAACGTTCTTTCTGAGCAACTCCGAACCGCTGTTCCTCATCTATGATCAGAAGACCAAGATCCTTGAATTCCACCTCTCCGTAGACCAGCTTATGAGTTCCGATGATCATGTCTATATCACCGCGTTTGAGGCGGCGGAAAATTTCTTTTTGTTCTTTTGCCGATCTAAAACGGGATATCATATCGACTCTGACAGGAAAACTTCCAAAGCGTGACAAAGCAGTTTGATAATGTTGATAAGCGAGTATTGTAGTAGGACACAACAAGGCAACTTGCTTGCCTGCTTCTATTGCTTTAAAGGCAGCACGGAGTGCAACTTCGGTCTTTCCGTATCCAACATCTCCGCAAAGCAGTCTGTCCATCGGGACGGAACGCATCATATCTTGCTTTATAGATTCAATCGCTTCCAGCTGAGATGAAGTCTCCTCATAGGGGAACGAAGAATCGAACTCCTGTTGCAAAGCATCATCAGGAGGATATGCAAATCCACTCTTTCTCATTCTGCGTGCATAGAGATCGATCAGCTCTTTGGCCATTTTCTTGACAGATGCTTTGGCCCTTGAAGTCTGCTTATGCCATTCCGCACCGCCCATCTTCGACAGTTTTAGCAGACCGTCGTCAGAATGAGCTCCGATGTATTTTGATATCTGCTCTAATCTCTCGGCAGGAATAAAGAGCTTGTCAGTTCCGGCGTACTGTATTGTTATATATTCTTTTGTAATACCGTCAGCGGATGTGATCTTGGTGAGTCCCTTATATATACCTATACCGTATGATTCATGAACAACATAGTCACCTTCATGAAGATCCGCGTATGAAGTAAGTTTTTTTCCTGAAGAATATTTTTTTCTTTTAGCACCAACAAGCCTGCTTTTTCCGGCGGATGCTTTTTCCGAAAAACAAACATAAGCAAACCTTGCACCTGACAGTTCAAAACCTTCACGCAATGTGCCTTTGGTAATATATACGACCTTCGTCTTTAAGTCACCCGGCCCCGGCAAATCATCAAAGCACTCGGAAACCGAGATCTCCTTTTCTCTGAGAAGAGCTGCCAGATTTTGCATTTCAACTACCGAAGCACATCCGACAACTATTCTGTATGATGCTCTGATATAATTTTCTATATCTTCACACAGCAAAGAAATGTTATTTGTGCCGGTGCTTTGTTTTGTTCTCATACCGAAGATAAGAGATGTCTTTGAGTAAGATGCACCGGATAGAAAACTATCGAGATGAATAGAAGCGTGCCTGTCTAAGAATAAATCGTAATCAGAGATTTGGGCACTGTACTTTGCGTACTTAGAAGATACTGCATGTTCTTCGAGCATAAGAGAAACATTCTCTTCATAGAGCTTTTGAGAGGACTCCAGCTGTGATCGTACAGCGTTGCTTCCTATAATGAAGCAAACACAGTTTTTATCCATGTAATCCATCAAAGCAGCCGGTCTTTGGTATATAAGAGAAATATACTTGTCAGCAAATGCAACTGTATCTAGTTCGCAGGCTTCAAGCTCCTCGAGCAGAAGTTTCTTTTTTTGGTCATCGTACTCTTTTTTAACCAGAGAACTTATAGCTCGCTTGATATTATTTTTATCATCGTCAGAGTACAAGACCTCTCTGACAGGAACAATACACACTGAGCTTTCGTTTTCACTTACCCTCTGCGTATGAATATCAAAATAACCTATTCTGTCTATTTCATCACCGAAAAATTCAATGCGGACAGCTTTGCCGAAATTATCACCGTACAAAGGAGGATAAATATCCAGAATATCTCCTCTTACCGAGAACTGACCTTCACCGTCAACAAGCTCGGTCCTTGCATATCCCATGAAAAGAAGCTTTTGTGCAATAAATGACAAAGATACTTCCATACCTGTTTTCAGTGTAATTATATTTTCCTTTAAAACATCAGGAGGAATCGTATACTGCAGCAAAGCACTCGGAGTAGTTACCACTCCATGGCATTCACCTCGTGATAAAGAATTTAGTATCATCAATCTCTCGCACTCATCAGAGTGAGAAGCGGAAATGTTCGAAAATACAAAATCTCTCGATCTGTAATACGGAACTGCAAAACCGTGCGTTCCCAGCATCATACTTATCGAAGCAGCTTCTTTGTCGCTCCCGCACAAAAACAGCATGGGAGTTTTGTGATCGGCGTGCAATCGCTCGAGATACGAACAAACAAGAGACTCGGTTGCTCCCTTGCACAGTCCGGAGACAAAGATACTATGCTTATTTTTGTTTGATATCTCGTTATTCAATGATGCGAGTATCTTTTCATACTCAGCTTCATAACTGATGTAATCGTACAGCATTTATCAGTTCTCCTTTCTGTGTAAACATTCATACATGGAAAAATATTTTTTTATCTCAGTTGAATTTTGCCATCGCTTGATCAGTCTTATCTTCCAGCATAAGGGAAAGGGCTTCATAGGAAGACTCTATTGACGTATACAGCACTTTCTGTTCTTCTGAAGAAAATTTTGACAATACCCAATCAGCCATATCATACTCAGGTGTCGGCTTTTTTCCTACACCAACCTTGATCCTTGGAAAATCATCGGTCTTTAGATGAGATATAATACTGCGAACACCTCTTTGTCCGGCGTCGCTTCCCTTTTTTCTGATACGCATATACCCCACATCAAAGTTTACGTCATCACAGATAACAATTATTCTTTGAGGCGGTATCTTGTAGAAGTCAGCAGCCTCTTTGACGGATTCTCCGGAATTATTCATATAGGTCTGAGGTTTTAGCAGCAGCACCCTCTTTCCCGAAATTACTGTATCGGCACACATACCTTTGAACTTCACTCGGTTAATTTTACAAGAACACTTTTGTGATATGTAGTCTAAACATAAAAAACCTGCATTGTGTCTTGTATGCACATATTCTTCACCCGGATTTCCAAGTCCGACCACAATGTAGCTGACAGGATCTGTACCTGTACTTTCATTTTTTGAAATCTGTTTAAATAAATCAAAAATATCTGCCATATTTTATCTCCGAATTATACTTTTAAAACACGAAAACAAGAAAACACGAAAAAGCCGCAAATACTTACGGCATAGTGTTTATATTCATGTAAACAACCGCCGAAATAACATAGGTTAAAACGGTCGGACGGTCATTAATTATACATTATTTATTGTTTTTTTGCAATATGATTTTGAAAATTATACAATAATTTTTAAGTATGTTGCAATAATTGTTGAAAATTACATAAAATATCAAGTTTTTTC
>JAZNOK010000157.1:0-3216 GCA_045580775.1 Eubacteriales bacterium | reverse complement strand
TACTCGCCCTCAGATCCTTCGGTCGCTTCGCTCCCTCGAGGATGACAGGGCGGAGGGGCATTGTGCACATGCATAATTTACGTAATTTCCTATGCGAATGAAAAAGTGTCAACGCTGTTGACACAATTAAACCGGTCTAATCATTTAAAGATAATGTCAGCATGTAAAACGCATGTAAAACAATGGAAGAACGCATATTTTCAGAATATAATCTGAAATTGATTGATAAGAAACTATTGCAGAAAAAATTAAAGGAATATATAGAATTGGCAGCAACCGTTTCTGATGAGGAATGATTGAAGGATTATACCAAAGAGTGGGGTGGGGTGAAATGGGTATCCCACCTCAGCGGAAGAACAAACCTTTTCACAAAAGGCACCACTTTCGCTATGTAGTATAAGAAACAACTTTCACCGCATGTCGAGTGTGTCGTGTGTCTGACAAAGTAAGCCAAAGCGACATGATATATCGCCTTACGGCACGTAATACAGAACGATTCGCTGCCGTGATATACAACCGTACAATCACCATTCGTTTTTTTGTATGCATAAAGGAGAAAATATGAAGATCGACCTCACCCTGCCCATCACCCTGCCTATGCTCGAGGATGCAAAAAAGCTCGAAAACAAAGCTCTTGAGGGGCATCTCGGCACTCATTTTGATGTAATGGAGCAGACCTTTCCTCTCGAATATACCGAACGCTGCGGCGTGATCTTTGACGTGTCCGGCGTAGGGGACAGAGACATTGACATCTCGGACATAGACATGTCAAAGGTCGGAGAGGGGATGTTTGTTATCTTCTGCACGGGATTTAGCCGATCCGAGCAGTACGGAACTCACAGATATTTTAAAGAGCACCCTCAGCTCTCGCGGGAGCTTATTGAGGCTCTGCTCGAGAAAAAGATATCCGTCATCGGGCTGGACTTTGCAGGGGTACGCCGCGGAAGTGAGCATATCCCCACCGACAGCTGCTGTGCCGAAAAAGGGGTATTCATCATTGAAAACCTGTACATCCCGCAAAATCTGACAGAACACAGCACCTCTCTGAGAGTCCACACATATCCTCTGAACATTATCGGTGTCAGCGGACTTCCCTGCAGGGTAATTGCAGAGATCAAATAAAAATTCCGTAAGGCTGACAGCATATCAAAGACTGACAGTTATTACACCGCAAAAAACAGATAACACATCCATCTAAGACCGATGACCGATCTTTCGGTTATAATTATAACACTACAACAATCTTTCATTTCAGGAGAGGACTGCCATGCTCAAGAAAATTTTCAAACTCACACTGAAGCTGGTCGGGTTTGCTGTCGGGGGAGCTCTGGCTCTTGCACTGACGGTGCTGATCGTGCTGAACATTGCAAAATTCGCGATCTACAGCGAATACTATTCTATAAAGGAAGACGTCATTCAAAACCCCGGCCTCTCGGACGGTTTTGTCTGTCAGGGACTGTGCGTAACAGACTCAGGCAAGGATGTGTTCTTTGTCAGTGGATACATGAAGGACAAAAGTGCATCCCGCATATACGCAACAGAGCAAAACGGAACCTGGTATGTTTCTCTGCATAAAAACGGAGAGCCCTTTACCGGGCATGCGGGAGGCATCGCGGCTCTGGGGTCGGATCTCTATATCGCATCAGGGAAAAAGGTCTACACCGTACCGATAAATTCCGTCCTGCAAGCCAAAAACGGCGATATCATAGACATAGGTGACGGTGCAAGGGTAAACTCTGCTGCATCCTTCATCTCCTCGGACGGAGAATATCTCTACGTCGGAGAATTTCACGACGGAGAGGCATACGATATCGAAGGTCACGTAAACGAAACAGCCGAGGGCACACACTATGCTATCTGCTCGGTATACGAGGCGGGAAAATTCGACTCTCCCGTGCGTGTATACTCAATCCGAAACAAAGTGCAAGGAATATGCTTCACTTCCTCCGGAAAGGTAGTAATGTCCACCTCATACGGTCTGAGCGACTCTGTATACTACGTATATGATGCGGATAATGCGACAGACTCGCAAAAGACCTTTGACTCAGCTCCGCTGTATTATCTGGACAAACTCGAGCGTGAGCTAAAGGGCCCTGCCATGGCAGAGGGACTGGATGAGTACAACGGCAAGGTCATTACCCTGACCGAGTCCGCATCAGACAAATACATATTCGGCAAGTTCTTCTTTGCTGACAAGATAGTAGCACTTGATTTCAACAAATAAAGAGAAGCCGACCATGAAAGATAATAAAAACAAAAGCGGCCCTGCCGTATTTATGGATACTGTAATAATAATAATGCTCGCACTCGCGGCTGTGTGCTTTGCCCTCTATTACTCAGGAAAAACACCTCACGACGCCGTACTCTGGATCGGCGTGAGTGCGTTTACGGTAGTTTACCACTTCAAGGGGAGGCTCTTGATGGGGGAAATGACAAAAAAATGGAACATCAGCTACACTCATCCGTTCTTTCGCGAGAGAAAGTTTGAACGCAGATTATACAAGCTTTTGCGTGTGCGTGCATGGAGAGGCAAGGTACTGACATACGATCCCGATGCCTTCGATGTAAAAAAGCACACCTACACCGAGATCGCAAACACAATGTCAAAGGCTGAGGTCGATCATTGGATAAACGAGCTTATTTCCCTCTCGACACTGTTATTCGCTCTTGTCTGGGGAGAACTGTGGATATTTGCTCTGACCTGTGTGGCGGCTATGCTCTTTGATGCTCAGTTTATACTTGTGCAGAGATACAACCGTCCTACTGTAGTGAGACTCATAAACAGACAAAGATCATGAAACAGAAAGCTTTTATTTTCGTTATACTGGCAGGTATCCTGTGGGGAACCTCGGGAATATTTGTGCATTATCTCGCTCCGTTTGGCTACACAAGCATACAAATGTCGGCTATGAGATCCGGAGTAAGTGCCGTCATCATGGCTGTATATGCTCTTTTCCGTGACAGGACTCTGTATAAAATAACTCTCAGGGAGCTTTTGATCTTTGCACTGACTGCAATAGGGCTGTTCGGCACGGGCAGCTGCTATTACTATTCCCTTCAGGCGACCTCTATTTCTACTGCGGTAGTGCTCATGTACATGGCTCCTGTCTATGTGATGATATTCTCCGTGATGTTCTTCGGTGAGAAGCTCAGCATAAAGAAGGCTGTCAGTGTCGTTTGCATGCTCGTCGGCTGTGCTCTGGTATCGGGTATCGC
>JAZNOK010000156.1:0-20949 GCA_045580775.1 Eubacteriales bacterium | reverse complement strand
GTTGTCTTCCTAAGACCGCTTGGCCTTCCGACTTTACGATCTTCGTATCCGTGCTGCCCGCACTTGAGATAGCTTTGTCAAGTGTGGCATACGCCTTTGAGGAGGAAGTACCCGAATTCGAGTCGCTTCCGTAGACAGGGTCCAGATACACTGTCTTGCTCGCCGCACTAACGTACACAAATACACTGCATACGCATAAAAGCAGTATAAGTGCTACACAGAGCAGCATTGGCATTTTCTGTTTACTTCTCATAAAACCTCCGATTTTCAAAATAAGGCTGACTCTCAGAAGGGTCAGCCTTATTCATGTTTTTGGGCATTTTCAAATACTTACACTTTCGATTATACTATATGTTTGTACATTTTGCAAGATGGCATATTTTCAAAAAATAACACAATTCTCTCAAAAAAGCACAAATATTCTATCTTATATCAACAAATCCTATCTTGCGTTTTACCTTTGACAGGGTTCTTCTGGCAACAGCTGATGCCTCCATCGCACCGTTTTTCATTACGCTCTCCAGATAAGCCTTGTCAGCTGCAAGACGCTCAAACTCAGCTCTGACAGGGGCGAGTGCATCAGCACACGCTTCTCCTACTGCCGACTTGAAAGTACCGTACCCCTTACCCTCAAACTCACGCTCGATCTCAGCAAAATCCTTACCGGTAAAGCAGGAATATATAGTCATTAGATTATTCACGCCGTCTTTACCTTCTTCAAAACGCACACAGTTTGCTGAGGTATCCGAGTCAGTCACAGCTCTCTTGAACTTACGCATTATTTCATCCTTTGTATCAAGGATACGAACGGTTGCATTCGGATTTTCGTCCGACTTTGACATCTTTTGCGTAGGCTCGGCAAGCGACATTATCTTCATTCCCGATCTTGCTATATATGGCTCCGGAACTACAAAGGTATCACTGTATAGGGAGTTGAATCTCTGAGCAACGTCACGTGCAAGCTCAAGATGCTGCTTTTGGTCTACTCCCACAGGCACCACATCAGTCATGTATAGAAGTATATCCGCCACCATCAAAACCGGATAGGTAAAAAGACCCGCGTTGATATTATCGGCATGCTTTGCACTTTTGTCCTTGAACTGGGTCATTCTCGACAGCTCGCCGTGCATTGTAAAGCAGTTGAGTATCCATGACAGCTCCGCATGCTCATGAACATGTGACTGTACATACAGCGTATTCTTCTCCGGGTCAAGGCCGCAGGCAATATAGAGAGCCAATGTCTCATAGGTCCTGCGTCTGAGCTCTGCCGGCACCTGCCGAACGGTGATCGCATGCTCGTCGACCACACAGTAAAAAGTCTTGTATTCCTCAGAAAAAGCAGAAAAGTTCTTTATTGCTCCGAGGTAGTTTCCTATAGTCAGATTTCCCGAGGGCTGAACTCCCGAAAATACGACTTTCTTATCTTGTAACATATCCGTCTCCGTTTTCTGTTGTTTTTTTCTATTGTTATGTTATATCATCTCGCCGGCAAGATCGCCGAGTATCTTTATTCCCTCTTCTATCTGTTCATCCGTAGGCATCGAATAGTTGAGTCTGAAAGACTGCGAGGGAGCCTCGGTATCACACAAAAATGCAGTCCCGGGTACAACTGCCACCTTACGCTCGATCGCCTTTTTGATAAATGCGGGTGCATCTACGTGCAAAGGAAGCGTACACCATATAAAGAGTCCGCCCTCTGGCTTTGTATACTTCACTTCTTTTGGCATGTACTTTTCAAGTGCTTGTACCATAAGTGCACACTTGCGTCTGTAGATCGAATTGATCTTTTCTATATGGGCATCAAGATCATACTCTGTCATATAGCGGTATGCAAGCATCTGGAAAAAGATGTTCGTATGTACATCCTCTCCCTGTTTTGCTACTGCAAGCTTCTGTATTACAGTATTATTTGCTACCACAAATCCGACACGCATACCCGCAGACAGTATTTTTGAAAAAGATGAACAATATATTACTCTGCCGTCTGTGTCCATACTCTTGAGAGTGGGTACATCCTCTCCTCCGAAACGAAGCTCGCCGTAAGGATTGTCCTCGACTATCATAATATCATACTTTCTCGCAAGCTCGTATATTGCCACTCTTTTTTCATAGGAGGTAGTTCTGCCGCTGGGATTTTGGAATGTGGGGATGACATACATGAGCTTTGCCTTCGGATGTGAGCGAAGTGCACTCTCAAGTGCCTGTATATTCATTCCATCCTCGTCCAGCTCAACTCCGATCGGGGTGGCTCCGAGAGAACGGAAGGAATTGAGAGATCCTATAAAGCTCGGATCCTCACAGATGACCTCATCCCCTTCGTTGCAGAACACCTTGCAAGAAAGCTCCATGCCCTGCTGACCTCCGGATACTATCATTACACTGTCATCGTCCGTACCAATTCCGAATTTTTCCTTTTGTCTCTTAGCTATTGCCTCACGAAAAGGGGGATACCCCTCTGTTATGCTATACTGCAAAGCCATAGTCGAACTGTTTTCAAATATGTCCGCACTGATCTTTGCAAGGGCCTGCACGGGAAATGACTCAGGCGAAGGATTCCCTGCCGCAAAGCTGATTATTGTAGGGTCTGAGAGCGACTTGAAAATCTCTCTGATGGCAGATGGCTTGAGCTCCTTTATCTTATCCGAAAAGTTATATTCCATGTTTTTCTCCTTACTGCTGAAAGCGGCAATCATCTTCTGTGAGCTTTACGCTCTTTTGCGAATGCTGTGCCGCGTCGCTGTGATATATGATTATATTTGTAAACGCCTCTTCATCATCTGCGTAATACATTTCAAGATACAGACAGTTGTACTTTCCGAGGTCCACCGAGTCAAAAACAAACCTGCGGTACTCGTGTCTGCCCGATATCATGTCGACCGAATCTGTAGGATCAATATACTCCTCTTCGAGTATATCCCCCTCGTCAACATTATTATCCTCATTTGAAAACGCTGCGTCAGAGAGCTTCATTGCTCTGAGTCTGAAAGTGATATCACTACATCCGAGTGTCGGTATCTGCGGCAATTCATACTTGTCGGCAATATTCTCAAAGGCAACCGTTCCGTACCTTACACTTATCTGCACCTGATCTATCTCAGGAATGTATGTCAGATGTTTTGCCTGGATATTACCCACATAGTCAAAGCTGTCAATGGGCTCGTGTGTAAAAGCCGGGGGGACTTTTTTGTTCTGCTCGTAGTATTCGGCAAGGACTTGATTTCCTACAGTCCTTTTCATCTCTGCCGGGTAAGTTTCCTGACGGAATATTGCGGCAAACACACACACAGCCATTCCTATCAGAAACACCGCACAAAAAAGCTTCAGTACCTTTTTCATCACATGTCTCCTTTAGTTTTCAAACCAGTTCTTGCCCACGGTAACATCCACAGGCAAAGGAACAGACAAAGATACCGCTCTCTCCATCTCAGTCACAAGGATCTCTCTTGCCCTCTCGGCACAGCTCTCATGTGACTCGATAACAAGCTCGTCATGCACCTGCAGTATCAGTCTGGCATCTATTCCCGACGCCTTCAATTCCCTGTCTACATTTACCATGGCAATTTTAATAATATCTGCGGCGGAACCTTGTATAGGGCTGTTCATAGCTACTCTCTC
The DNA here is from genome assembly GCA_045580775.1 of Eubacteriales bacterium. GTDB lineage: Bacteria > Bacillota > Clostridia > Oscillospirales > CAG-272 > JAZMZS01. The sequence goes on along the minus strand of JAZNOK010000156.1, from coordinate 17,334 downwards.
GCCGAAGCTCCTCAGCATTTTATTCTTACCTGACAGCTCAGGTATCTCTCTGCGTCTGCCGAGAATGGTGCTGACATAACCTGTCTCATACGCATCAGATACAGCATTCTTGAGGTATCCATCGACTCCCGAAAAACGTGCAAGGTATGCCTCGATATACCTCTTGGCTTCTGCATTTGATATACCGAGATCCTGTGCCAGCGAATATGCTCCGATGCCGTACACTATACCGAAATTGACTGCCTTGGCTCTTTTTCTGAGTTCAGGCGTTACCATATCCGCACTCACTCCGAATACCGCCGCCGCTGTAGAGGTGTGTATATCCTCGCCGTCTCTGAAGGCACGGCACATCTCAGGGTCAGATGAAATATGAGCAAGCACTCTCAGCTCTATCTGAGAATAGTCAGCGTCAACCAGCACATATTCATCATTCTCAGGTACAAAAAACCTCCTCAGCTCTCTGCCGAGTTCAGTCTTGATCGGTATATTCTGAAGATTCGGGTCGGTCGATGAGAGCCTTCCTGTAGCAGTCACACATTGCTGAAATGTGGTATGCACACGATGTCTTTCATCAGCCGCCGAAAGCAGACCGACAGCATACGTGGAACGGAGTTTGCTGACATGCCTGTACTCAAGCACAAGAGAAACGATAGGATAGTCATACTGCATTTTTTCGAGGATATCGGATGCCGTAGAATAGCCGGACTTTGTCTTCTTAGGGCAAGGCAATCCCAGTTTTTCAAAAAGAACGATGCCCAGCTGTTTCGGAGAATTGATATTGAACTCTTCTCCCGCGAGCATATATATCTGCTCTGACAGATTATGCTCAAGCTCCTCAAGCATCACACGAAAGCCTTCGAGCCCCGCTGTATCTACCTTAAAACCGACAAGCTCCATGTCCGAGAGCACAAGAGCTGCAGGTATCTCGATATCCGAAAGGAGGGCAGTCCCGCCGATCATCTCCAGCCTGTCCGAAAGAGCCTTGTACAGCATGTATATAAGATGCGACGGCTCCGAAGCTCCCACTTGATACTCTGTCGAGAGTGCATCCAATGTGTAGGAGCTCGCCTGGGGTTTTATTATATAGGCGGCAAGCATAACATCAAATACACACTTGCCTCTCAGTTCAATATGCGAAAACTGTTTCTTGAGAGTTTTTACATCATGACATACAAACCGTATATCCTCACTCTCCAAAACACGCTCACACGCCCGTATATCACTTACAAAAAACGTGTCTTTCTCATCCGAGCAATACAACTCCCCGTCATTGACATATATAGCACACGGAGAGGATCTCAACATTTTTATGATGCTGTCGACATCCGACTCTTTTGCCTGTCTGCTCTCCGAAACAAATCCGGTCTGCATATTTTTTCCCAGTCCCATCTTTTCGATCAATCTGGAAAAACCGAGTCTGTTAAACAAAGGATAGAGCAGAACATCAGATCTGCCTCGGTATTCTACATCCGACAAGCTGACGCCGATAGGGGCATTTCTCTCTATCTTCGCAAGAGTGCGTGACAGAAAAGCATTCTCTCTGCCGCCCTCAAGTTTTGCTCTGAGTGAAGGTGTGTGCTTGGCATTCGGAAGTGTATCGTATATATTGTCAAGCGAGCCGTACTCAGAGATCAGCTTCAGTGCGGTCTTCTCTCCTATTCCGGCAACACCGGGAATGTTGTCCGAGCTGTCTCCCATGAGTGCCTTAACATCCACAAACTGCTCAGGCTCGACCCCATACTTTTCTCTAAACGCATCTCTGTCAAATTTTACTGTTTCCTTGTTTGTTGCCAATAGTACACATGTCCGCTCAGAGATAAGCTGCAGACTGTCCCTGTCTCCCGTCAGAAGATAGCTCTCTACATCACCCGTTTGCTCCGCCAGCATCGACAAGGTACCAAGCACATCGTCAGCCTCGTAGCCTGCACGTTCAACCACATGCACTCCCATAGCCTCAAAGATTTCCTTGGAATAAGGAAACTGAGCGAGAAGCTCCTCAGGCGTCTCATGTCTGCCAGCCTTGTACTCAGCATACATTTCATGCCTGAAGGTAGGATGATGTACATCGTATGCCGCCACCGCATAATCGGGCGACAGCTTCTCAAGCTGTGAGTTTATGACATTCACCATAGCGAACAATGCATTTGTAGGCAGTCCGTCAGGGGCAGTCAAAGGCTGCATGACTCCGTAATAGCATCTGTTGATAATGCTGTTGGCATCTATTACAAGTAGCTTTTTCATTGCTTGCTCCGTTGTTTACTGAAGTTCGTTTTGCTCTTTTGGCAGCCCCGACTCAGGCTCAAGATCAGGTTCAGTATCAGGCTCGGGCTCGGGATCAGGCTCTGATACGATCTCGCTATCCTCCACAGGCTCCACCCGCAAAGGAGGAACATGCACGTCTTGCTGCTCCTGCCCGGATACCTGTATATCAGAGATAGGAGCGGGCTCAGACGGAGGTGTAAATGTCGTTTTTTGCTTTATGGTAAGCAAGCACACACCGCACCATATACTGAGTGCTGCCGATGTAATATCAAAGAAAACACTCAAAAGCAGCTCTTCTCCATGCATGAAAAACCACACTAAATTGGGCACTGCATACATCACACCGTAGCAAAGAGACAGTGCGGTCAGAGACACAAAAACGGGCATTTTTGCACTTTCGGTCCTGAACTTCACACAGTAAAGAAGCGTCAGAAGAACCAATGCGAAGAAAAGCGTAGCCATTTTCTTGTTTGAATTATGAATAACTGTCGTAGCATCAAAGTAGAAATAAAAGCTGATAAAAAGGCAACATATCGGTCTTGAGAGCATCATCACCGTCACAGCATCAAAACCGAGCTGGCTGTCCTTTGAAAATGCCTCCATAAAAAACGAAGCCGCACACACAAGAGACAGAATAATGAGTACAGAGTCAAATCTGCCGATAGATCTCCCCTCAAGCTTTGATCCTATAAAGCGTGAAAAACCGAGTGCCAAAAAGCAAAGACCGAGAAGCGAATGCGAAAACGTAACAGCTACACCGGAAAAACCCGGACGATATTTAGTATTCTTAGAGCAAAAAAGCAGACCTGAGAAGATCAAAAGGACACTTATGATCAACAGTGCCGTCTCAAAGACAGCGTTTGCACTGTTTTTGGGATACAGATCAATTGATGCATCATACTCGCCGAAAAGAATGTTCATGCGCAATCCCGCAAGAACCGATCCGCACACAAGCACCGCAATAAAAAGCAGCACCGTCTTTATTCTCGCCTTGAAATTACTGTTCATTTTCTTGTTCTCCTTCTTCTTCCATAGAGCGAAGTGTTAATTTCGCGTCCGTAGCTATGTTCACGGTTTCAACACCGTTTTTCTGAGCGTAGAAATAAGTATACGCCGTACCGCTCTTATCATTTTCAAGATAGGCTATACACAAAGTGCTGTCGTTGACCATAGCTCTGTTTCTCGTTTGCATACATCCCTCGGTATAAAGCTCAGACATACAGTAGCATTCATCCGCCTTTGCATAGATCTCCCTGTACACTCTCTGCTCATCCTCGCTCCATTGTTCGTCCTGCCCCATACACGGCAAAACCAAAATGAGCATAGCATCGGAACATTCTGCCTTTTTCTCTATGACAGTTTGAGCACAAAGGGTATCAAACCCTAATGCCCCTCCGCACAAAAAGCGTCTGTAGCCTCTGACATACGCCCTGTCTATCTCATGTCTCACACTTTGTTTTATTTGATCAAGCTTATCTTTGGGTATTTTTCTGTGCCCTGTAAAGCAACAGCTGATTTCCTTTAACATCATAAAATAGCAAACCGTCCCATCTAATATTTCTATATTATAACACATACATCATCAAAATAAAATAGCCAAACGTGATTTTTTTGCCGTTTTTTTACTTTTTAAGCCCATTTTACTCGCAAAGCTCAAAATACCAAGCATCATCCTCCGCAGGCTGTATGACGCCGACCTGTCGGACAAGTTCGGCAGTTTCATCATCAAACGAGCTATAGATGCCGTCCGAGCCGATTATAAAAGACGAGCATTCGATCCTATCGGTTTTTACGGAAACGGTATCTTTTTGCTTTGGACCGTATTTTCCGAATATGACCGAACCGTAACCTCTCTGATAGACGCTATCGCTTTTCTCTCCTTCAAAATACGATCCGGAAAGCCAAATCAAGCTCCGCTCCTCTATCCGGGCATGCACACTGTATATCGGCACAGCGGAACGGTCAAGATACTCAAGCTCACTTACAAGTACCCTGACACCGTCACAATCAAACGGCTCGCCATAGCGATAGTATTGCACCTTTGTTCCGAGCTCTGAAGCGGTCATCTCTGCCGCCATGCAAAGAACCGTCATATTGTGCGAGACATAATCCGGCAAATACAGTGTCCTGACCTTGCATAAAGACAAAAGGCACCTCACTGCCCCTTCAATGCCTGAGGGCACATCTGTGAATATATACGCACTGATCTCATTGCTCTTCAGGTATTTTGCTGCGGAAACCGAGCTTTTTATATCCGAGCTGCCGGAGCTTCCCATGTCGGTTATGACAAGGCCGTGCTCACCTCTGAATGCCAGATGTTCTGCATCTTTGCTCTGAGAATACACTGCACCCGGCAGAGAAAACTCCGCTCTCTCGGACATGGCTGCACTCACAAACACCGCTGCTATCATTATCACAGACAGCAAGGCAGCCGGCTTTTTTGATTTTGTGATGAAACCGCACACAAGCACAGACACAAAGAACAAACAAAATATCCACCTCACCGCTGTATAGTCTATGCACACGCATACGCCGTCAATATCAGAAAAGAAACCTGTAATTGTAAAAAACAACTCTCCAAGCAGTGACGCTATACTGCTGACGGGATATATCCATCCCACCAACAATACTACAGGTGCCATCATGATAGATATACTGACAACAAAAGACAAAACAATCGAACACGGCACAGCCGCCGCCGAAATACTGCCAAAGAACAGAAGTGAAAACGGCATTGAAAACGCACACGCTCCGATTCCCGCAACGAGTGTACCGACAAATACAGCCGGAACAGATCTCACCAGTTCCTTTAACCATTCACCCAAAAGCATCAGAATTCTCAGCGGGACCGTAAGGCTGTCATCACGCAGAATATCTGTCAGGTTTCTTTTGTGTCGGTGCGAAAACATCTCAGTCATAACCGGTGTAAGCAAGATTATCCCCGCGGTAGCAGAGCAAGAAAGCCAGAAGGATGCCGAAAGCATGTAGTACGGACAAACCGCGAGCATCAGAGCAGTTACCGTCATAAGTGATGTGACGCCATCGCGGTTTTTACCTATCAGCATACCCATATATGTAAAAGCAAGCATCAGTCCGCTACGCACGACCGACGGTGAAAAACCTGTAAAAGCCGCGTAAGTAAAAGCCACAACAAAAAGAACAATATATCTCGGTACTATTCCGAGCCCCATAATCGACAAAAAAGCAAATGCAACTCCCATGATAACCGAAAAATGCATTCCCGAGACCGCCAGAAGATGCGAAGCTCCGGAGCGTCTGACCGAGAGCATATCAAAGTCATCAATGTAAGAGTCATCACCTGCAAAAACCGAGGAAAACAAAGCTGCTCCCCGATCGTCAAGATGACGGTCAAATGTTTTGGAAACTCTCTGACGCAGCTCTCCGAAAAACAGCTGTATTCCTTTTTGCGTATCATAAAACGTTATCTCTCCATCGCTCAGAGCTGCCGATGCACGCATGCCCTGTCCCATGTATACAACACGCTCGCTAAAGCCGTTTACACTCTCCTCAAACGGCTCTACTGTCACTTGGGCACTGAAGCACATTCCCGGTTCAAAAGTCTCACCTTCCGTACAAAAAAGCATCTCATATTCGCATTCCTCCCCATCTATATGAGAAGTGCGTATTACGTATCTCGCACTGTAAGGAGTTTCGCTGAGAGTCTCTGTGCAAACCGCATGCACCCTAACATCCCGATTGTAAAAAACAGCTATTTTCTCTTGTCCCTTATCAAAATATCCAAAAGAGCTGACCGTTCCTGACACGCACAAAACAACACCGATCAGCAAAACACCGAAGACGCGTTTTGTTCCTTTTTCTTTTGAGAAGAACCGCAACAAAGCAAGCAGCAGAGACAATGCCCCTGCTGCCATAACTATATATTCTACACTGCCGCCGGCAAAGAATCCAAGCACCGCCCCTACCGAAAAAGCAAAGCAACCTACGGCAAGCGGTCTGCCGAAAAATCTCATGACGCCACCCCGAGCATATCAGACTTGTCAGTTGTATTCCACCAAGCTGACTGTATATCCTGCCTCTCTGAGAGAGTCAACAAGTCCGCCGTCGCCGAGCACATGAGCAAGTCCGACAGCAAAGAACACGGTCTTGTCCTGCGACAGATATTCCTTAGCCTTTGCTATCATCTGTCCGTCACGCTCAGTCATGAGTATACGCCTATACTCCTCATAAGCATACCTTTGCTCTTCATCGGCATCTTTGTCAATACCGTCTTTTTTAAGGCACTCTCTGATCTTTTCCTCGTCTCCTTCGCACCACACTTCATAAAGCTCACATGCTTGCGTGAGCATCTCATTTCGAGAAGTACCAAGAGAACTGTCCAGCAGGTACAGTTGGGTCAGAGCACTGTATCTCGAGTCGATCTTCACCCTGCTGTATATATCCTCGACCTCTATGATCTCTATATTTTTTTCGTTTGCAATATCCGCGAGTCTGTTATCCACTCCCTTATCCTCGAAGAGGACGTTTGACGCTCCGATCAGATAATACTCATAATTGCTCGCTATCACACTGGGATAAAAAAGCTCGTTATAAACCGTATCTCCCATGACCTTGGCAGCAAGTTTTAGCTTCTTATAAAGCTGATCCGGCAGTTTTGACTTGTTTGAAGAACCGTCTGTATACATGATCCCCTCAGCATAAGCCTGTGCAAGCACCGGATCTTCGAGCACTCTCTGCTCCAGAGTATCAACATTCACCTCAAGAGCGAGTGCGTCGGATGCAGCAAGGGCATCGGTTATCTCACTGGGAAGATACCCTGTCCTGTCATCTCCTACATGTATAGTTCCGAGCAGGTACATCTTCTTTCCGTCCGCAGATGTGACCTCATAGAATGCCGGAGTCGGCTTTTTCTGAGGTTCAGAATCCGGCACGGACTCACCTGTAAGTTCTGTATACGCAGACGGATCGGCAGTCTCGTTCTTTGAATTCGAATAATATATCAAAGAACATACCTGGTTGTTTATAGTATGATTTCCTGTATATTCAACGCCGGAGCCTACAAAAAAGCCTGTATCTCTGTCTATACACACATAACCCGTAAGTTCGGCTGTGCTATAGCTCGAAGCATACGAATCCAGATAGTCTTCATCCCCGAACAATGCCTCATTGACCACATTCTCTATGTACAAACCGTACTCATCCGGAAGATCGTAACTAATTACATTATAGTCGGGCAAACTATCCAAGCTGGCATTGATCATATCCCTTGTATCGGCAATGTTGTATACGTTGTACTCATATATCAGCTCAACCATGTCTGAGAAACTGTAGTTGTTGTCCACGGGCTCAGATCCATCCTCGGAGTACGTGGTTTTACCGTCCTTATAGAAAAGCTCTCTGCTGTTGGATACAGTTGCTCCCTGGGTGTTTTTCACATTTGTCTGCTCGGTGAGCTTAGCCATTGCATCATTGCCTTCTCCCCAGCTTGCATAAGTAATGGAGCTTGTCATTTCAATGCCGGCAGCCTGGCTGTAGATGTAGTCTCCCTTGCCGCCGACCGTACCCATACCTGCATCCAGCATACAGGTCGCATAACGCAACGCCATAGGAATGTCAATGTCGGCTATCTTCGATGCCTTCCCGGCTGTCGGGGCGGAGAGTGTGTCTTTTGTCAGTGTGCACTCACCGAGCACAACCTCATACTCAGCGGTTACTGCAACTGCCCCTTGGACATATTCAGCCTTGTAGATCATAGAACTTATATTGCCGTCATCCGAGAGTCTGACCGTACCTGTAGCAGAGCTGACACTCGCATATTCGGCAGCCGCCCACGACTCAGCCGTGGCTGCACCTGTAAACGTATACTCTGCCTTTTGTTCATCAAACACGACAGATGAATACAGCGACGGATCTATGATAACGGCAGGCAGATGCCTAGCTGTATAATCCTGTGCATTCATCTCTGCTGTGTAATATATCTCATCGCCGTCTATCTCAAAGACGCAAACGCCATCCGAATATGTTTCAGTAGAACGCACTGCCGAATTACCAAGCACAGCCCGAGACTTCACCTGAGCTATAAAGCTCTCAGATCCAAGTCCAAGATACTCAACAGTATGTTCATATTCCTCGGAATACTGTGCTGTTCCGGTCTTTTTGTCAAGCTTGACGCTGATCTGTGCCATACGTTCGGTCTTGTCCGAGAGGGCTTTTGCCTTTTCAGAAAAGATATCTGCTACTGTCTTCTCGCTGTTTACATCCGCCGAATCTGTAACCTGAGACGTCCCACCTGCCGCATCAGAAGATTTCTCACCGGTATGCCCGCAGGAAAAGCACGCCAAAATCATACAGCACGCAAGCATCAGAGCCGCGATTTTCTTGATAATGTTCATCCTTGTGCCTCCTAGGTTAGTTTAAAACACAACAACATTATATACTCTGATTTCTCACTTGTCAATAAAAGTACATCGCACAAACATACAAAACAAGGAGATAAAACTAAAAAACAAGGATGCCCCGCAGGGCATCCCGTAAAAGCCATATCAAAGTTCCTTTGTCCGGCTGTCAAGATTCTTGAGCTTCATCTCTCTGTACACATTCGGCGAAACTCCCGCGGCACTCTTGAACGCGTGCGTAAACGACTGTGTGCAGGAATAACCGAGTAAAGCTGCGATGTTATTTATCTTCACGCCGTGTTCAAGCATGTTCTTCGCAGTTTTGATCTTCTTGTCGAGCATATATTGATAGAGCGTGATTCCAAACACCTTCTTAAACGACGCTATCGCATACGACTTGTTTATAGAAAACTGCATGCATATATCATCGAGAGTGGCGGCTATATTAACCTCACTGTCGATATATCGCTTGATCTCGTAGATCACAGGCGACTCAGAGGACGTCTGTTCCTTTATTGAAGAATTGATCGACAGCAATATCTCAGTGACCACCAGTGCTATACTGTCAAATATCCTTCCTCTGGGAGAGTAATTGAATGATTCAAGAAGAGAGTGTATCTGAGTAATGGGTTTGGGCGAATCGTAGTGCTGTATATATACCCCTTCATCCAGCCCCAGAGTGTCGGCAAGTGTGGAAATAAAAGGACCCGAAAGGTTGACCCATATCTTGTGCAATGGCTGCTGAGGATCAGAGTAGTACTTGTGAGCGTGAAAACGCGTGAGAAGATAAAAATCCCCTGCCCCCACAGTATAGGTCTTTCCGTCGCATTCTATATAACCTTTTCCTCCGAGTACATACTCCATGACGTACATACCTCCGCTCTCCGAGCGAAAATCCGCACCTCTCTCATGATAATAGGATGGACTGGGGGTAGTCTCTCCTGCACGTTTGACAAAAAGACCGTTATGACTCGTTTTTTCGGGGTTTGGCGAATAATAAATGTACCGTTCGTTTCCAAAGTTGATCTTCGGCAAAAAACATTCTCCCCTCTCTCATAGTGATCTTGACTCAAAAACATATTTTTATGCACTTATTATAATACATCATGTGCAAAAAATCAATAATTCGATACAATTATCACAATTTTTTTATTTTTATGCCTTGACTCTCCTTCTAATATGTATTATCATAAAAGTACGGTGGTACGCCTATGTGCATACCGCAAGGTCCATACCTAAAGAATACAAAAGGAGAAAAACTATGAACAATCGAAAGATCACAGCAAAGAAGCTCATGTGTCTTCTTCTCTGTGCAGTGTTTGCTCTGTCTTCCGTTTCTCTGCTCGCATCTTGCGGAGATAACACTGTAGAAACAGCCGGTGAGACCAGACCTGCAAACACCGAACCTGAGGCTGACACTCCCGAAGTCATGGAGGCAAATTTTGACGGTTACGATTTCAACGTACTTATCTCGAGCCGTTCTACAAGAACCCCCAACGACTTTGAAGCTACAGACTCCGAGTCGGCTATGGGTATCGCTGTCTACACAAGAAAGCTGAGAATGTCTGACAAATACAAGGTCAATGTTTCATTCGAGACAGACCTCAGACAGGACCACGCTGCATACACCAAGATGGAAACACAGTTCTCTTCACAGACAAACGACTACGATCTCGGTGTCATTAATACATACGCCGTAGCTCCTATCACAACTGCGGGCTACCTCTACGACCTCAACACCGTTCCTTACCTTGATCTTTCCAAGTCCTGGTGGGACCAGACTGTTGTTGAAGACCTCACCATCTCCGACTCGATCTACTATGTCTGCGGAGATATCACCACTACTGTCGATGACTATATGTACTGCACAGTATTCAACAAGGATATGTATGACCAGTATGTAAAGGATGACACGGATGTTTACCAGCTTGTAAATGACGGCAAGTGGACTCTCGACCAGCTCCTCCGTCTGTCCAAGCTCGTATGCGAGGACCTCAACGGTGATGACGTCATGGACGGTAACGACAAGTTCGGTCTTATGACATGGAATGACGAGATGTTCGCATCCGTTCAGGCAGCAGGCGGTAGAATAGCAAAGGTAAACGAGCAGGGATACATGGAGCTCACTCTCCAGAACGAACGTAACTTTGAGGTAATGAGAAAGTACATGGAGCTGCACACCGCTCCCTCTACCATCAACTTCCAGGATACAGAAAAGCTCGCAGGCAACGGCTGGCCGTCCATCTTCACAGGCGGAAAGGCAATGTTCTTCATGACCATCCTCAACGAGATCTCCCGTTTCAGAGACATGGAGACCGACTACGGTATACTCCCCAACCCAAGATTTAACGAAGAGCAGGACAAGTGGTATTGCACATTCTCTGCAGGTCTTGCATCCTTCGTTGCTGTTCCCGGATATCAGGAGAACATCGAGAGAACAGGTATCATCGTTGAGCTTCTCGGATACGAGGCAGTTGACACCATCGTTCCCGGTTACTACGACAAGACTCTCAAGGGTCAGTACGTTCATGACGATGAGTCCATCGACTCTCTGACAATAATCCTCGACAACAAGTATGTTGATATCGGACACTACTACAGAGTAGGTACACTCAACACCGTTATGTACAGAGTTGCTAAGAGCGGCTCCGCAGGATCTTTTGCTTCTGAATATGAGGCATACCGTGCTCAGGCTGAGGCAGACGTTGAAACTATCAACAAGGGATTTGACGAGCTCAAGACCAGAAACTAACCTATCCAAATGATAAAAACACCCTGCTCTATCGTGCAGGGTGTTTTTGTATATACGCAGCAGCACTATTTGCACTTAACAAAACAAGCAGCAATCTTTTCTTTCAATGCTATCATCGGGACAGTCAGAGATCTTCACATTTATGTGATTATGTTCTTGCGTTTTTTCTCATTATATTTTATAATTAAGGCAATCAGGCACGGATTACTGCCTTGAACATTATTACAAACATAATAATATGGGGAAATCAAAATGAAAAAACGTTTTTTTATCGCGGTTTTGGTATTTGCGGCTGCAATATTAGTATCATGCTCATCTGCACCTGCAGAAAACGTCAAAGAATCAGATACCGACGCAAGCACAGAGATCCACACAGAAGATACTCAAGAGAAAACAACGGAAAATACAACGGAGAATACAGACGATATGTATCAACCACCGAGAATGATCAGAATAACATGTGTAGGTGACTCTATCACCTATGGCGTAGGTGCAAACAACCCAACAATAAACAGCTACCCATCGCAGCTTAAATTTATGTTGGGAAGAAATTACGCCGTATTAAATTTCGGCAAATCCAGCTCCTATATGATAAATCCGAAGGATTATCCGCTTTTTAAACTTGCATCCTCACGCTCGGTTGCATACACATCTACAAATGAGTATCAAAACAGCCTTACATCCTCCCCTGACATCGTTTTTATCTGTCTCGGTGCAAATGATGCATACGTATCAAACACAAACGCTGCCATCGACCAGGAAACGTATTTTTACGAGAGTGCCGTGGCTCTTGCCAAAAAGTATCAGTCACTCGACTCAAAGCCTACAGTATACTTTTTGAGTCCTCCCGCACGTTATGATCAACAGTACAGACTTGATTATCTAAAAAACACAATAATTCCATTGATTCGCAAGGCAGCCGAAGAATGCGGATGTGAGGTAATAGACATCTTCTCTCTTACCGAAGAGTACGCCCTAAACAAGAATACACAATACATCACAAGCGATGGCATACACCCGGCAGATATGGGATATAAACTAATAGCAGAAGCAGTATACAATGCCGTAAAAGTGTATAGACTGCCCGAATAAAACATGAATACATAAATCAGACAGCCTTCCAAACCGGGAAGGCTGTCTGATTTATGTATCATTTTGCTTTTCAGAGAAAGTTTCTACAAGATGGTCTTTGACCTTCATTATACTGTCATCTGACAATCTGTCATTCTTCACAAAAGCAGAAATATCACGGTAAAAGCCTTCGTCGCTTATTTGTATAAATCTAATTCTCTCAGAACTCATTTCTCCCCATGTTATCTCAGGATAAAACATAACACCAAAGCCTTCCTCTACATAGCTCTGTGCGGTATAGAGATCCTGTGTGTCTACATAATACCTGAGTTTTACTCCCGCTTTTGCACAAAGGTCTTCTATTGTTCTGACAAAAGAAGAATCCTGATCTCTACCTACGGTTATTATTCGCTCCGAAGATATCTCACTGACACTGATCTCTTTTTTGTCGGCATACGGATGTGAAATAGGAACTGCAAGAAAGAGTTTCTCGCGAAACAGATGAAACGCACATGCATTCTCTTCGGCAATATCCGACATGGCTATCAGTATATCGTAATTCTCGCTGTTCGGGTAGACTTGTCTGAGATTGATTTTGTGCTCCGGATAAAGCTGTGTAAACTTACGGATCACGGGCGGCATAAGCCTCGCACCCGAATAGCATTTCATTGTTACGATATTGATAGATTCCTTTACTTCCTTTATTCCCTCGTTGATATTCTGTAATGCTGATGAAACACGTTTGTAAAAAGCCCTTCCTTTTGCGTTTAGAGCAACCCGTTTTCCATGTCTGTCAAAAAGTTTGCACTCCAGCTCCCTCTCAAGTCGTGCTATGGTATGACTGATTGCCGATTGAGGAAGAAAGTGCGACTCTGCCACCTTGGAAAAATTCTCGCATTCTGCTGCTTGTACAAAATATTTCAACTGTAACAGCTCCATACTCTCACCGCCTATATATATCAGAATACATATAATTATATATCATCATGCACTTGCTGTCAAGTATCAACCATGCTATAATTTATGTACAACATACATATTATCGGAGGATACAGTGATGAAATTTGTTAAGGTATTATCATTTTTCCTGTCTTTATGCATGATAGCGGGGATGATTCCTGCTTTCGGCATTGTAACAACAGCTGAATCAGTAGCTTCTGAGAAGGTCGTTTTTGTCGACGGAACAAAAACAAACGGTGACGGATCCTCTCCGGACACCCCTTTCAATACCATTGGCAAGGCTTTTTCAGCTCTCCCGGACGGTGGAACAGTCGTAGTATGCGGTGACGTTGCCGTAAGTGCCGACAACGGCGGTGTACTTACTCTTGCTGCTCACGCAAAGCCCATCACCGTCACAAGTACATGGAACAATATAGACTACAACTCATCAAACTCTGCAAAGATCACAGCAGACAAAACCATCTACTTTTCCGGGGACGTAACATTCACCAACATCGAAATAATGACGACCGATGCGGCTATTCAATCAAACGGCACGGCACGCATCTTCTACGCAAGAGGTCATGCTCTGTGCTTTGACGTCGGAGTCAACTGCACACAGAAAGAGTCAACTTCTGCATATCTCACGATACTCGGCGGTAATTACAGCTCTCATACAGGCTCGAGTAACATAACGATAAAAAGCGGTACCTTTCTGCATGTTGCCGGAGGTAACTGGTCCGGAACATTCACCGGCGGTGAGTCTCACGTTACCGTATTGGGCGGCTCTATAAAAGGTAATCTCTACGGAGCAAACATGGCGGGCACTTTCAAAGGTAATACGCACCTCACCTTTACGGGCGGTGTAGTTGCAGGAAAGCTGCTTACCGGAGGCAACGGTACAGGCAACCTTACAGGTGATGTACACGTTACCGTAGGCGGATCTGCATCCTTCCCCAATGGATATACCGGAGACGGTTTTGTTGCCGGCACAAACGGAAAATCCGGCGGTACATACACACTTACAGGTGATATTTACTGCTCCATCGGCGGTAATGCTAATCTTGCAAGCGAAGTGCAGATCGCCGGAAGATACAAAGGCACAACGGTCAAAGGAAATGTTTTCCTGACGATTTCGGATTCTGCGATCATCGCAAGAAATGTATTTGTCGGCGGTTACAATACAAATGTAACAGGCAACACGAGCGTTATCATGAACGGCGGTAAAGTCGGCGTAAACCTCTGTGCCGGAAGCAGAGGCGGAATAATCACCGGCAATACCTACACTGAACTCAACGGAGGAAAGGTAGGCTATCATTCTTCGGGCAACTATGACCTGCTTGCAGGCGGAGGTGCCGGTGGCGGTTCGGTCACGGGCAAGGCAACGGTACTTATCACAGGCGGTGACATAGCAAATGACGTAAAAGCAAGTGCAGGTGCAGGTGCGTGCGGAGAGGTAGATATCACGGTTAAAGGCGGCATCATCAACGGTTGCATATCGGGTGACGGTGTCGGCGTTACCAATCAAAGCAAGGATGTCACGGTCGACCTTTCATCAGGTAATTCTTTATACATAGGAAAATCGAGCACTGTTGACGCATACATTGGCGGTACTGCAGAAAAACCCGCTATGCTCACTCTTTCCAGCAATAATACACTCACAGTTGACGGTGACATGAGCGGTTCTACCAAGCTCCTTATCAAGGGTATCGAATACACCTCCGGAGAATATATCAAAGTAACCGGTGATTCTTCTGAGGCTGATGTAAGCTTCTTCTATCTTCCTGACGGAAACACATTTGAAAAGACGGATGGCGGATGGACTCTAACAACCCCCCAGACCTACGAAACTGTTAATGTTATTATAAACAAAACTACCGGGACAAAGATAGTCGCACGTCACGGAATGGAATATGATACTACGGTTATCACTCCTGATTCCGACAGCGACACAAAAACAGTATACACACTCTCCTCAGGGCTCTACAACTTCAAGGTATACTACGGCACAGGTGCATCCGAGTACGTAAGAAAATACGTGTACGTTTCCCCTACAAAACAAACCAAGGTAGTAAACATTGATATACCCGCCGCACCGGCTGACGGAGAAAGATATGAGAAATGGTATTTTGAGCTTCCGGACGAAGTATATGATGCATATTTCAACAACAATGATCTGGCAAACTTCCCCGAAAGCGGCTATGACACCCCCACTCTCAGCGAAAAGTACGAAAACTCTCGTCAGTACATGTCAAACGATGAAATGTGCGGCTATATAGACGCTCTTGATGCTGAGTGCGACTACATGCACGTATACAATATAGCACTCACAGAAAACGGATACAAGATACCTTTGATACTCTTTACTTCGGATTGGATATCTGATGATGCAACGCTCGAGGACGCAGCAAAGACCGTCAATACATCAAAGACTCCCAGGGAGATCTTCTTCTTCACAGCTCAGGTGCACGGAAATGAGCCCGCCCCCACAGATGCTCACCTTGCTTTTGCTAAAAAGATTGCGACCACAAGCGAGGGAAAAGCACTGATAGACAATCCGCAAGTCGGTGCGATAGTGCTCATCCCTTGCCTCAATCCCGAGGGGGCTGTTACTTTCACAAGAAGCAATCCAATCAGCAAGACCAACATGAACCGCGATTACATGGAGCTTCCTTCCATAGAGATACAAAGTGTAGTCAACGCGGCACACAAGTTCATACCTACCGTATGGGCAGACTGCCATGAGGACTGGATACAAACTCACGAATCGCATTCCATGTACAATCCCATTATCAGTGATAACCTTACAATTACAGGACTCAAGGATATTGCTGTAAACGGCCATGGTATTCTCAACAGCTCCATCTCAAACAAAGATAACCCGACCGACAGCGGTGTTATTGCAGCAAACGATGCTATTCTCATGGCACACAAGCTGATGGGATCTCTTAATGACAGAGGTCTTCATGCGGGGTTGTACACCTCTTATGTGAATGCAGGAATTGCCCAACAGTACGCGGCGGTAATAGGTGCTTACGGCTTTATAATAGAGACGTACGGAATAGGAACAGCAAAGAACAATTACGAACGTCGTATGTATTCCATGTCGAGTGCACTCGAGGACCTTATAGCTCTCACACTTGAGGACGGAAATGTTGCAAAACAGGTAGCGGAAGGCCGAAAAGCAACCGCAGAAAAAGGACTCGTTTTTGACCAAAATGATCTGATCGCACTGCAGTCCACCCTCACCAGATCAAACGCCGTTTCCCAACTGCCCGTAAACAAGCCCATAATCTATGCAAACGGCACGATGGCACAGCCTGAAAACTATACAGTTCAAAACTTCTACGATACGATATCCAGAGGCAGAGCAAGAGCCGGTGCGTATGTATTTTCAAAGGACGCAGTCAACGCTGCAGCTGTTCTCAAGCTGCTTGATATGCATAATATCGAATACCATGAGCTTGCAGCCGGAACCTCACTTGTTCTGAGGCAGTATGCCGGTGATGTTGCTTTGGCATCTCTTACCGACTCTTCAAATGTTACCTTTGAATCGGGTGCGTATATTGTGTTCACCGATACATGTCTGGGGGATCTGGTTTCTATTCTGTTTGAGCCGGATAACAGCGATGCAGGAACCGAGAACGCAGTATCCCTCACACAGATGGAGCTGCTCGATATATCCGAGATCTACCGTTCGG
This sequence comes from Eubacteriales bacterium, assembly GCA_045580775.1. Taxonomy (GTDB): domain Bacteria; phylum Bacillota; class Clostridia; order Oscillospirales; family CAG-272; genus JAZMZS01. The sequence continues at coordinate 235 of JAZNOK010000156.1, read as the reverse complement.
AGCAAAGCTATATCTCCCGTACACTCGGATTCAGAGAGATGGCAGGTGATATCGACCACACCTTCACCCTCGAAAACGCGGATATAACACTGCTGGTCAGAGTTTTAGCCGGTTTTGATATCGAGCTTGACATCGGAGGCAGAGCAGACGTAAACGCCGACGGCAAGCTCAACAACCGTGATGCGATTGAGCTGATACGCAAGATATCCGAGTAATCAATTTTTGACATCATCAT
>JAZNOK010000155.1:0-21244 GCA_045580775.1 Eubacteriales bacterium | reverse complement strand
GATGACACTTAAGCTCTGTGCTACCAACCGTATCTACGACATCGGCTTCTATGTTTCACCCGGTGATATTCAGAAGAAGCTGATCGTTCTCTACCGTCTGTGGAGCACAGACTATGCATCCACCTACGAGGCCTGCAAGTCTGCAGCTGAGCAGGCTATCGCCGATGTAGCAGGTGCATACGCTGATCTGGCAAACAGATAATTAAAAAACAAAACGATATCCTTTTCTGTACAGATAAACAAGGAGAATTATGAAAAAGAATAGGTTGATTGCGATTATTCTTTCGCTCTTGACCGCGTTTGTACTGTCCGCCGTGGCCTTTGGTGCTGCCGCGGACAGTACTCAAAATGTGGTATTTTTGAGTTCGAGAGGTAAGGATACAAATGACGGTGCAAGTGCTCAGACTCCCGTCAAAACAATGGCAAGTGCTTACAAGAAGATAGGCGGCAACGGTACTGTAGTTATATGCGGTGCATATTCTGTATCCTTTGCGGCTGACGGTGAATTCCCTCAGAGCGAGGGACATGTTACTGTCACGAGCGTTTGGGAAGGTGTAGACTATCGCGGAGAGGGTGCTAAGTTCGGTATAGGTGCAAACATCTATATAGGTTCTGACATGACCATAGAAAATGTCAAGATCGAACAGTCCTCCAGCCCCAAGATCTTCTGTCAGGGTCATAATGTCAAGTTCGGTGAAGGTATAGAGACCTCCGCCAACGGCAGAACGCCTACGATATTCGGCGGTACTGACCTCACAAGCGAAAAAGCAACCATCAAAGGCTCTCAGTTCTTTGACTTTACTCTTGAAGTATGCTCAGGAACATGGCAGTACGTCACGTGCGGTAACTACCGTTCGGGCGAGAACACCATCATCGGTGTGATCGGAGATGTACGTCTCATTATCAATGGCGGTACTTTCAAGGGCACCGGTGCAGGAAGCTCTGACTCTGAGGTCGTATCCGGTATAGCAGGCTCAGGACTGTTCGGAGATCTGTACATGGAGATCAACGGCGGTACATTTGAGTCTTCGATATTCGGAGCAGGATTCTGCGGGATGAACGGTTCCCGCAGAATTCCCGGACACGAGGGCGACATCCGCATGGTGATCAACGGCGGTACTTTCAACGGTACTCAGATCTCTGCTGTTCAGGAAAATACAAACTTCCTCGACGGAGACTTCTATCTTGATCTGAAGGGCGGCTCATTCACAAATATCTTCTCTCAGATCAATGCAGACGGCGTTGACGGCACGGCGTACTATACAGTAGACCCTGCTCTCGAGCAGTTTGTAAAGAATTTCTCTCCCAATGTATATGTCAGCTCCAACGGAGATGACTCAGCTCAGGGTACAAAGGATGCCCCTGTAAAGACCCTCACAGCCGCACAGGCTCTGTTGCCTGAGGGCGGAAGGATCATTGTCCGTGATAATATAAAAGTAAGCGGCGAGACTCTCTCCGGCTCAAACGGTGATGTGATAATCACAGGCAAGACAGCTCTCGAGGACTACAGCTCAACCGCAAAGCTCACGCTCGACGGCACGCTCACTCTCGGTGCTGACACCAAAATAGAATATCTCTCTATCTCATGCACAGACAGCTCGGAGCTGTGTGCAGGAGGACATGATCTCACTATAGGTGCACAAACAGAAGTATACAACGCAGAAAGCGAAAAGCTCGAAGGCGGAGATGTCAGCATCAACGGCAATCTTATCGTGTCGGGCGGAGAGAGTGCCGACGCTCACAAGATCGTCCTCAACTCAGGTACATATCTGACCGTTCGCGGAGGAATGTGTGATAAGGGAACGGCTGTTGTGATCAACGGCGGTGCTTACTACGGTTCTGTATACGGCTCAGGCCCTGTAAAGACAAAGGGCACTGCGTCTGTTCAGGTAAACGGAGGCCTGATCAAGGCTGATCTCTGGGGAAGCGAAAAGGGATCCTCTGCAGCATCGGGCGTTGCGATCAACGGCGGACACATCTACACAAAGACTGTAGGAGCTGCAAGGAAAAATTCTGTCGGCGAGTTTTCACTCGGAATATACGGCGGTACCTTCTATGCTGTTCCTTCTATCACAACAGAGGGAGCTGAGAAGGTAAGTGCCGCAGCGGCAGAGTCACTGGCAGGTGCTATCTCATCAATAGAAAACAAGGTACAGAACGTATTCGTTCTTGACGGCGGAACCGGTGACGGAAGCTCACCTCTCACTCCTATCGGATCTTATGCCGAAGCGGCAAAGCTCATAGGAGAGAGCGGCGGTAACATTATCATCATGGGAGATGTAAGCGTTCTTAACGCTGCGTCCACCCTTACCGCAGGAGAAGTAAACGTCACGTCCTTCGGCGGAGGCTGTGACTGGTCTGTAACAAATGATGCAAGACTCGTCATGAGCGATGCTATCACCCTGTCAAAGCCCACCACATTCGACTATATCGAAATATTCGCAGCAGAAAACAACACCTACATTGCCGCAAACAGCAACAAAGTAGTGTTCGGTGAGCATGTAGAATGTACCGTACACGAAGGCAGAGGTGTTGAATATCCTGTATCCGTATACGGAGGAATTTACGCCTCCGGATCGAGCTACGGAGGTTCAAGAGCTACCGATATCACCATCAAATCCGGATGGTACTACAGAGTTGTCGGAGGTAACTGGAGAGCAAACGGTAAAAATGAAACTGCCCGCACCATCACAGGTGACATCAACATCACCATCTACGACGGACTGTTCACCAATACCGTATGCGTAAACGGTAATAACGACCTCAAAGGCAACGGAACCCTGACAGTATACGGCGGTACATTCAAGTGCCCTGTATTCGGACTTGCAAACAACTCTCCCGACATCCATGCGGGCAACGGAAATGCTGCAGGTGATATTACTATCAATCTCTACGGCGGTACTTTTGCAGGTAATCTGGATGCTTCCAAGGACTATAAGTACAACTATAACGGCAAGTACACTCTTAATGTTTATGATGCGGATCTGACTCGCGTTACCACAGTCAGAGGTACAGAAGGTATGGCAGCAGGCAGCTGCTCTTCCGCTATCAACTCCGACGCAGATCTGAAGTTTGATCAGCCTCTCTCGGGTGAGATCGAGTTTACAAACCCAATCGCAGGCTACGCTGACCCCTCGGTTCAGTATGATCCTGTCACAGGTTACTACTACTACACATACTCGGGACTTTACGGAGGCAAGCAGGCAATATACATTACACGTGCGGCAAATCTGTGCGACGTAGGATACTCTGACCCGATACTTATCTGGACTGCCGCTATGCAGGCTGACGGACGCGGTGCCGATATCAACAGTATCTGGGCACCTCAGATAAACAAGATAGACGGAAAGTGGTATATCTACGCTACATGTGCTGATGAGTCAATAGATACTGCTACCAGACTTCCCTACGTATGGGTCGGAGGAGAAAATCCTACAGACTCATATTATTTCCACGGTACGATAGACAACTACGATCCTCAGGTAGATACATACCTCGCACCTCGACTGATCGAGTACGGCGGTCAGAGATACATCTGCAACGGAGGATTCTATCGTGCAGGTGACAGAAACGGACATCAGCAGTCGCTCTTTATAACCAAGCTCGCATCTCCCACTGCTTTCGACGGTATGCCCGTAGTTATCGCAAGACCCTCAAAAGACTACGAGGATCACAAGATACTCGAAGGTCCGATATCTCTGCTCTCCCCTAACGGCACACTTTATATGTGCTATGCGGCAGGACATACCAGAGGTCAGGAATACTGCACAGGTATCATGAAGTTCAAAGGAACAGAAAAGGATAGCCTGGCAAATGCCTCACTGTGGGAAAAATACGACGATCCTCTGCACTTTGTCGATTACTCCACAAGAGTATATTCACCCGGTGCTATGATGTTCACTACATCTCCCGACGGATCACAGATATGGGCAGTATACCATGCAAAGAAGTATACTTACACCGCATATACCATGAGACGTCTGTATACTCAGGTACTTACATGGGAAAACGACTTCCCTGTAGTCGAAGATCCAAAACCTGTTGACACAGTCTTTACCTTCCCGATGAACGCAAAGACTATCGGCAGCCGTATCTCAGGATTCGGCTCTTCGGGTTCTCTCGACTACACGCCGCCCGCTCCCTCTCCGGAGGATGCAGAGTTCTCTGACATGGCTCCGTTCGTTGATACTCCTCACAAGGCATCAGGCACAAATGCCCTGACGCTCGGACTTATCATCGGCGGCTGTGTTGCAGCTGTAGCAGCAGTAGGTGCGGTCCTGCTCGTTATCTTCAAAAAGAAAAAGAAGAAGAGTGCGTCAGCAGAGTAAAGATCCACTCGACCTGTCTTAAAACGGTCTGATATGCACGTGGAAAAGCAGATTACAGTCTGCTTTTCCACGTGTTTTTTCTTTTTTATATTCGGCATGTTTTTTGTAGTTGTCGTGCCCTTGTAAAAAACGAAAAAATATGGTATCATCCTTATATAAGCTAGGAGGCAGATATTGTGAAGATTGAAGCGATTGCAAAAATACACAACGCCCACTCTGACAAATTCGGTATTCCGCGGCAAAGCGGAATAGCTGCGGGGGACGTTTCGTACATAGTCTTTGAAGAAAAATACCGCTCTCCCGAAGCTCTGAGGGGGATCGAGGGCTACTCACACCTGTGGCTGCTGTGGCATTTTTCTGATGTAGGTGCAAAGAGGGATTTTTCTCCTACGGTGAGGCCCCCGAGACTCGGCGGGAACACCCGAGTAGGAGTATTTGCCACACGCTCCCCGAACCGCCCAAATTCTATCGGCATGTCGAGTGTTCGGCTCAGCAGAGTAATACGGACAGAAAAGTACGGTCATGTGCTTGAGGTCCTGGGAGCGGATATCATGAGCGGTACTGAAATATTTGATATAAAGCCTTATATTGCTCACTTTGACTCGCACGCAGATGCTGTGTGCGGCTTTGCTGATGAATTTTCGTCATATTCGCTGGAGCTTGACTTTCCTGATCTGCTATTGTGCAAGGTTGACGAGCAGGACCGTGAAGTACTCTGTGAGCTTTTGTCCTCAGATCCGAGGCCTTCATATCAGTCCGACAGCTCAAGGATCTACACCCTCGACTATTATAAGTACAAGGTCAACTTTACTGTAGACGGAAAACATGTGCATGTTTTGAATGTAACTGAAAACACAACCGGAGGAGATGAAATTTATGAATATATGCGTCTGCACAGACAATAACATGGGCATCAGCTTCAACAATCGCAGACAATCCAGAGACAAAGCCGTGGCACAAAGGCTCATATCACTCGGGCAATATGACAAAATTTACATACAGCAGTACTCTCTGACACTCTTTGAAGATCTCGGCTCAGACAAAATAACAGTCACTGACACTTTTAATCTTTGCGGTGATCGTGAGATATGCTTTGTGGAGCTTGAGGCGGCACGCGAGCTTGCAGAAAGTGCCGATACTCTCATTCTCTACAAGTGGAACAGAAACTACCCATCAGACAAAAAACTTCCGTTTCTCCCCTCAGAGAAAGGATTTCGGCTGTTGTCAACCTTTGAATTTGCGGGTAATTCCCACGACAAGATCACCGAGGAAATTTGGACAAAATGAAGAAACTGACTTTTATTAAGATCATAACACTTCTGCTGTGTACTGCATGCCTCTTATCTTTTTCTGTAGGATGCACCACAACAGTATCTGTCACAAGCGACGACTCACTCACCGTAACCGATACTATCATAAAAACAACGCAAGCAACCGATACCGATACAGAAAAAGCACCCGAGTCAACAAAAGCACCCGAGACAACAAAAGCACCCGAGACAGCGAAAGCACCCGAAAAACCGGCTTCGTTGACTCTCGCTGACATTCCTGCGTTTTCCGGGCAGGCATATACTGTACTCTTTAACAATGATCCGCTGTTTTCTTCTGATGAGCACACCACAACTTCATACGAAAAATACGGAGAACTCGACAGCCTCGGCAGATGCACAACTGTGCAAGCATGCATAGGGCGTGATCTTATGCCGACGGAGGACAGAGGCTCTATAGGAAGCATCAAGCCGTCAGGTTGGCAAACAATAAAGTATGACTTTGTGGACGGAAAATACCTGTATAACCGCTGTCATCTTATCGGATGGCAGTTAACCGGAGAAAACGCAAACACAAAAAACCTCATCACCGGTACAAGATATCTGAACATCGAGGGGATGCTACCCTTTGAAAACATGGTAGCCGACTACATAAAAGAAACGGGAAACCATGTACTCTACCGAGTAACACCGCTCTTTGACGGAGATGAGCTTGTAGCTCGCGGAGTGATAATGGAAGGATACTCGGTCGAGGACAAGGGTGAGGGGATATGCTTTTGTGTATTCTCATATAATGTTCAACCCGGAGTCGAGATAGACTACGCAGACGGCACAAGCAAACTTCAAAGCACCTCTAACCCCTCTGTAACCGAGGCAATTACCGAAGCTGCCACCGAGCCTGCAATTATGTACACGCTGAACACAAACTCAAAGAAGTTCCATTATCCCGATTGCACTTCCGTAAAAAAGATAAAAGAAGAAAACAAGAAAAGCTACTCAGGCACAAGAGATGCTCTCATCTCTGACGGTTATTCCCCATGCGGAAACTGCCATCCGTAGCCTTTTTCCGGCAGACAGTGCCCGCACCATCCTCTCTTTGTCTTTAAATCAACATAAAAAACAACGAGACACAATTACGCAATTTCCTATGCAATAAAAAAGGGAGAAGCATACCGCTAAATGTATGCTTCTCCGATTTTTTATATCATAACGCAAGGATCAAATCCGTAAACTTATTAACCTACATAGAATATCGGCATATCAAAAAAACAGTTTCATTTGAATTTTTCCGCGGCGGCTACTGCCATTGCGTCGCAGCGTTCGTTATAGTGATGACCCTCGTGTCCCTTTACCCAAACATAGGTCATTGAATGTTTTTCTACAAGTTCCAGCAGTATCTCCCACAGATCGGAATTAAGTGCCGGTTTTTTGTCGGCTTTCTTCCAGCCGTTGTTTCTCCAGCTGACAGCCCAGCCGCGTGTAAGAGCATCCAGCACGTACTTTGAGTCTGAGCACAGCTCTACCTCGCACGGCTCCTTGAGTGCCGACAATGCTCTTATGACTGCAGTCAGCTCCATGCGGTTGTTGGTAGTGGACCCTTCCCCTCCCGACATTTCCTTTTCTGTTCCTTTATAAACAAGCACCGCCCCCCAGCCGCCGGGACCGGGGTTTCCCTTGCATGCACCGTCTGTGTATATGTTTACTTTTTTCATTTTTTGCCTTTTTCCGTTTTTCTTGCTTTTTCTCTTTACTCTTATTTTATCATACATATATATTTTGTGCAAGAGAAATGCATTTTTTTAATGCAGGAAAGGAAACTGAAAATGAAAAAAATGATCGGACGCCGCGGAGTGCACATACTCACACTAACAGTATCCTACATAATCACCCTGACCCTGATTTTCTGCGGGCTCTACTCCCTGATAAAACCTGACGCAGAAAAAAAGCCAACCGACACAACACAAAAGCCACACGAAAACTTCGGAGATATCCATCTGCTCTCAAGCACGGATAGCGTGATGAAGTGCGTATGGATAGCTACAGTATCAAACATAAACTACCCTTCACGCCCAGGCCTCAGCTCACACGAGCTTGCTGCGGAGATAGACAGTATACTGGAAAACGTCGCTCGGCTCAAAGCAAACACCGTGTTCTTTCAAGTCAGACCCTGTGGAGATGCTCTGTACAACAGCGGTTTTTTCCCATACAGTGCTTACGTCAGCGGCGAGAGAGGTGTCGCGGCAGACAGGGGATTTGATTCTCTGGAGTATATGGTGCAAAAAGCACACTCGATGGGAATATCCGTACATGCATGGGTAAACCCCGTGAGAGTTCTTACAGGGACTGCCGATGTAGCTGTCAGAGATCTGCTGTGCGATGATGAATATGCAAAGATCCATCCGGAGTGGACCGTGGGGTATGCCGACGGAGCACTGTATTACGACCTTGGATTGCCGGAGGTACGAAATCTTATAGCAAGGGGAGTGGGGGAGCTTGTATCCGACTATGATATCGACGGGGTGGTATTTGACGACTATTTTTACCCTTACCCTGTGCAAAACGCAGACGGCACTCCTGCCGCCTTTGACGATTCACTGACATATTCAAAATACGGAGGCTCGTCTTCGCTCGGAGACTTTCGGCGTGAAAGCGTTAGAACTCTGGTCAGGGTGTGCAGTATTGCTGTGAAAAAGGCTGACCCGGATTGCATGTTCGGCATCTCTCCCTTCGGGATATGGAAAAATGCCCCATTCGAGGGTGGAGCCGGGACTGGCGGCCTTGAGTCCTATTATGACATCTATTGCGACTCGCTGTCTTTTGCAAGAGAGGGTTGGGTCGATTACATAGCTCCTCAGCTGTACTGGGGAATTAATGACAGCAAAGGGGACTTCATTACTCTTGCAGACTGGTGGAGTGAAAAACTCAGTGCCACCTCCGCACTCTTTATCCCTTGTCTTGCTCCGTACCGTTATTCACAAGGAGTGTACTCCGAAGGTGAGATCACACGTCAAGCGGAATATGTAAGGACTCTCCGGGGCTGCTCAGGCATAGCACTGTACGGTTATGCATCTCTCACAGACCCATCCCTGTCGGTGGGGGCAGAGGTACAAAAGATCTTTTCGTAAATTACCCCGCAGTCCGAAGTGCGAACACGTTTTTTTGTAGTGTCCTTGTGATGCGAAAGGCAATCGCTACGCTCATAAATCCATACTTCGTGCTCCGACCTGATCCTTCGCTACGCCTACGGCTTCGCTCGAGGATGACAGTCGGAATGAAACATTGCAGTTTCCTACAGAGAGGAAACGGATTTTTCGTTGCGTCCTCACGCATATACTACTTGTTTTTTAGGGTGACACAGCAAAAACGAAAATAACAGTTATCCATTCGACAAAAATAGTGCAGTCAGCATTCGACTGCACTATTTTATATTCTGTCTGGCTTAGACCATCGGTTTTCTTACTTCATTGTAAGTGTGACGATATATCCGTCAATGTTATTTCCCGATATCGTATATTCTGTATTGCTCGGGATCTGAACCGATGTTTCTGCGTTTTCCGCAGCCGGGTAGTAATACAGCTCATATTTCGTTCCGTCGGCTCCTTCAACCTTGAGATGATCTGTATTGTATGCATAGTCCTTGATAGCGGATATAAACTGCTCGAGGCACCATCCGTTTGCCTGCATAGCCGCAGCAGCTCCGCGTCCTACATATCTGAAGTGGTCTGCGTGGGTAGACTTTGCCGACAGGTTGACATTTGTTATCTCACTCTTGTCAGAGGGATAACGGTATATGATACCGTACTTATAGCAATTGTCATATATCCACAAATACTGCTCGGGGGCGTTTCTGATATTGACAGCTTCGCCGTTTAGTTCTACCTTCAGATCAAAACCGCGTCCGGTCTCATGCTCACTCTCTCCGCCTCTGAACTCAAAAGCGTCCGCCTCTCCCGGGTGTTTTATGAGAGTTGCATCATACCACTTTTGCTGTTGGGACGGAGTGCAATAACCGTAGTCAGGACGCAGAGAGTATCCTGTGAGTCCTGTCTCTGTCTGGAAAGCACTGCACATCTCATTGAGAGCATTGACTGTGTCTATTCTGAGCTGTTCTGTTCCGTACGACACCGAGAAGGATCCGTTTGAATATGTCAAAGCCCCAACCAGCTCTTTTGTAAGATATTTATCCGCGGTGAAGTCATACTTGTAGGTGGAGTTGATAAGTATCAGCTCTCCTGCCTTGTATGCGTCACGTCCCATTGTCAGTGAAATATATCCGGAAGCCGGTGCAGAAGGCTGAGTGTCCTCCGGCGGCAGGGTGTCCTGCTCTGAGGACTCGGGGGTATCTGTGTTCTGTACCTCTCCGGTATCTATTGGAGTTTCCGTGCCCCATACATGTCTCACGATGGCAAATGCCGATACTAACCATAATGCCGCGATCACTACTATCAGCATCACCATCAGAACTGTCTTTTTTGTTTTGTTTCTTTTGTATTTCTGTATTCTTGTATTATTGGAGCGATCGTAGCTTTTTCTCTGTTTCTCGTAGCTGTAGCTATCGTCAGCATCCTCATACATCTCGCAAAACAGCTCTTCTATGCTTTTTTGCTTGTTATCGTTATTGTTATCCATTATTTCGCTCCTCGCTCAATGTATTTGCGTAATAGTGGGTGGTGTTTTTCTTACTTTGTTTTGATATTGACTGTTCCGCTGACTACATTGATGTCAAGGGTCTTGGTTCCCGTATTATCCGTACCGTCGCCTACAAGTGCATCCCCCTCCGGAGGGTACTGTGTTCCCACGTTCTTTCCGTTATATGTAACGCTCTTGGATGCGTAAGCGGTAATGTTGTACTCTGCACCCGCTCCAGAAAGCTCCACCGACACCTCGCCGGTTTCCTTGATGTTGAGCTGGGTCAAAGCGGCGATCTCACAGCTTTGCATTGTGATCTTTCCGCCTGTGATATCGGTATGAAAACGCGGTGCGGACGAGGTCTGGGCATTGAGGATACACGACTCTCCGGTAAAGTTGAAAGAGTTCGCCTGAGAACCTGTGAGATTGATCTCGCCCTTCTCTACATACCCCATGACGTCAAACGATGCCTTGTAATCAGAAATATTTATCGTTCCTTCAAGCAGCCGCAGATCAATGCTGTTGAGGTCAGTATTAGAGGTAGTATAGACGTATACCTCCTTCTCTCTTGAAAGAATGTCTCTGTCATGCCAATAGTGACGCAGACCCTTAAATGACAGGTTGAAGTTTCCTGAGGTGATCATATCTATTGCACTCATATTATCACTGATTACATAAGCGACCCCGCTCTCCATGCCTGTGTAGCTGCCTTCTGTGTAGTTTTTGAATACGACCTTTTCCTCATCTCCTACGCACAGATATACTGTGGCGTTCGAGATATTTACCTCGATCTTGTCATATTCGGCTGAGTTGAAATATACCGTGCTGATGCGGTTTCCGTCCTCATCCGTAACATCCGAGAAAAGACTGGTTCCCTCGGTCTGTGCCAGGGTCTGTGCCATCTCCATGCTCACATAGCCCGTAGCTATGAGTATGAGGGAGAGCACAAGATATATAATAGAAGTCGGTTTCATATAGAAGCACACACTCCTTTCAGATATTCAGCGAGCACTCCGAGCTTCTTGAAAACAAAACGAAGGAACACACGGAGCTTTTTCATTATCCATGGTACAAAGCGTATAGCGGCATTGTATATAAGCACACCGACAAGCATTGTTATACCTGCCGTAAACACACCCATACCTGCCTCATAAAGGGCAACGGCTGTGATCGCACCCGCAGAGAAAAACTGCACTATTCCGTATATAATACCGACAAGGGACACGGCACTGCCTATACCGACAGCTACCGCAAGTGCTCCGACAAGAAGCAATATCAGTCCGATCAGACCGAAAAAGATCAATGCAAACACGCTCAATATAGCACCGAGCAGTACAAAAAGCACCGGTATACAGCAGAAGAATATCACCCAGAACTTACGCTCAGATTCAAAACGCTGAGCAAGGGTAGTGTGATGTCCTGCCTTTTTTCTCGGCTTTTGTGCTTCGTCCTTCAGTGCCTTTAGCTTTTCCTCATCTCTGCGTCTGATCTCAGCAACATTCTTTGCAGCCGAGCCGAGCTCGCTCTTCTCCGCTGCAAGAGCACTCTTTTTATACTCGCTTGTTATCTTGAAATCGTCCTTTTTCTGTGCAGGTTTGCTCTGACGCTCACGAACCTCCTCAGCACCGCTCTGCTTTTGCGAGGAGTTTTCCTTCAGAAACAGTCTGTCCGCGATAGCCGCTACATTCGGGTTTCCTCCGATGACGGCATTACGCTCCTCAGCACTAAGCCCGTCTATGAACAAAGATATCTTGTCAATTCTGACTCGAATATCATCCTCACTCAGGCCTCTTTGCCTCAGGACGAGAGCAAGCTCTCTCAAAAATGCGTTTTTATCCATGCTTGCCTCCAAACATTAAATCTAAAAAACTTTGACAAATCATTACTGTTGTGATAGAATACAGTATATGAGCCTCTCTTCCATGAACTGGGCATACATCGGCTCATACTATATAATAACAAATATCGGAGAAAATTTCAATATGAGAATGCGAAAAAAACGCAACGGAGAGCAAAGAATAACTAATTGTTCACAATTTCTCGCTCCCGAAAAGGAAATAATACTCAAAGATCCGTCTTCTCCCTTCAAAAACGAAGGTCCTATACATCTCGAAATAGGCTGCGGCAAGGGGGCATTTATCTGTGAAAACGCAAAGCGTTATCCTCAGTGCAACTATTACGCTATGGAAAAGGTCCGTGACTGCATGGTGATCGCTCTTGAAAAGGCAGCAGCGGAGCAATCAGACATCATAAACAATCTCCGCTTCATCATCGGAGATGCGGCAGATCTGCGTGAATACTTCTCTTGCGGCTCTGTGGATGTAATATATCTCAACTTCAGCGATCCGTGGCCGAAAAAGGGACATGCAAAACGCCGCCTCACCCACATATCAAAGCTCGAGATCTACAAATCCATCCTCAAAGACGGAGGAGAGCTCAGATTAAAGACCGACAATGACGGGCTCTATGAATTTTCTCTCGAGCAGTTTGCACAGGCAGGCTGGGATGTTCTATGGCAGACCACCGATCTTCACTCAAGCGATCATGCAAAAACAAACATCATGACCGAGTATGAGCGGGCGTTTTCCGAAAAGGGCAAGAACATCAACGCCGCTGTTTTTGTCAAGCGGACATGAGCAAAATTGAAATACTCTACTCGGCAGACGGATACGCAGTAGTAAAAAAGCCGATAGGAGCAGACTCGGAGGACAAAGGCCCCGGCTCAGTTCCGTCACTTGTAAGAGAGATTCTCGGCATAGAATACGCAACCCCCTGCCACCGCCTCGACCGTGCTGTAGGAGGAGCGATGCTGGTAGCTACAGACAAAAACAGTGCCGCACGTCTCTCGGGGCAGGTCTCAGAAGGAAGAATAAAAAAGGAGTATCTATGCGTATGCGAAGGATCCTTTTGTGCACAAGAAGAGTCCGGGACTCTCGAGGATCTGTTGTTTTTTGACAGACAAAAGCAAAAGAGCTTTCCTGCAAAGAAGCTCCGCCGAGGTGTAAAAGAAGCGTCTCTGTCGTACCGTGTCATCTCACAGACAAAGCTCCCCGACGGCAGGAGCATAGCCCTGGTATGGGTAATACTTCATACCGGACGCACACATCAGATACGCGTGCAATTTGCATCCAGACGCCACCCTATACTCGGAGACGGAAAGTACGGCTCACGCGACAAATGTCCTAGCATCGCTCTATGCTGCTATGCTATAACAGCATACGGGGTGCGTACCGTCTGCTCTCCTGCTCTGACATATCCGTGGAATCTATTCCGAGGCTACGATGAAATAACTCCGCAAAGCTCTGACAAGCTCCAAGCTTCGGAGAGCATCGGAGAACATTGACCGGCTATAATAATAATGCTGCATTTTTTCATATACGGTATACAAAGCTCCCTGCACTCACACATAGGTGAATGCAGGGAGCTTTGTACTTTTGATAATTATTTAGCCTACATACTAAGACCTACTATCTTCCACTTTCCGTTTATCTCAGCAAAGGTAAGCCGCATGCCCTTGACCTCATCACGCTGGTCCTTTTGCTCTACATTGTAGGAGGTAGTAACATCAACTGCAAAGTCAACGAGGCAGGTAAAGCAGTTTTCACCGAGCCTCATATATCCGTACGTGGAGATCTCTTGCTTTTTGACTGTATAAGGCTTGTTCTGTCCGAACGAAAACTTTGTACTCTCGAGCTTTGTATAAGCAGGAGACCCCGACTGAAGATGCGATGCCGCCTGAGCGAAAGTGCTGTTCACTATCATATATCCGCCGGATGCGTATTTGATATAATCCTCCGTATATGAAACAGCATACTTCTCGTATTCCCCTTTCAGAGAATCATCCTCTGCGGGAGAAAAGACATAGCTGATCTTTCCGTCCTGCTCGGTTACACTGACCGATAGCTCTCTTCCGTCCGCAGTCTTGCACTTGAGCTCAGGCTCACCGTAGATATTCTGAATGCTGACCTGTCCGAGCTGTATATGCCCCTTTATGTAAGAAGTCAGTCCATCGGTATACGGATATGAGATATTATGCTCTGTATTCTCCGATAGTTCGGAGGATGCATCAACTCCGTTTATCTCAAGTATGCATCCTTCGGTAGGATAAACTACCGAGATGCTGTGTGCTTCAGACGGGAGATAAGGGAGAGTGTAGCTCAGTCCATTTTCGTCTGATACTACTCCCTCGCATTTTTTGCCGTTTTCATCAAACACCTCAACTACAGGGCAGCTGATAAGTCCGGGCACGCTGTATCTGACGTAATGTGCGTTGTCATACTTTGACGCTCCGTCAAACTTCACCTCGCCGTCAGAGATCTCGGAAGATGTCAGCTTTACACCGCCGAGCTTTACTGTGTTTTTATACGGAACTGTAATGCTGACCGAGTGAGAAAGAGGCTCCGGGTATGAGAACACCTTTTTTCCGTCGATCGCATTCTCGGTCATCTGCTCTCCGTCTATGCTGACGCTCACGCGAGGCTCGGAAAACAGCCCCCCCACTGTATACACTGCATATTCGGGAAGCTCCATACCTTGCTCGTATCTGAGTGCAAACGGGTATGCCTTCTTCTCTGAAGGGGAGAGTGCAGCATCCTTTCCGTTTATAGTCAGAGTTGCACCTACAGGTGCCTCTACGGTAGTGCTGACAGTGCTTACTCCGCTCATGTCCGCTATGATCCTGACGCCGCTTACCTCCCAAGAGTCAAAGCCGAAGGAGGACAAAACACCTGTTTTTGACAGGGTGATATTTGCTACATCAGAGTCGGTGTGCACAGTATAAACAGGGTTTTCGGAGGTATATTCCCTTACTGCCTTCTTAAAGCTGTACTCACCCGCAAAAGCAGGCAAAAGCACCTGTTCTACCACGTCATTTACGTTCTCATATTCGCTTACCTTCTCCGAATACTCTGCGATCAGGCCCTGTTTGAGATACGGCATTATATCAGAGCACACCTGCTCCATTACGTGCTTTGGCTGAGAGTCCTCATACTGGGACAACGCCTCCCAACACACAAAAGACCCGACTATCCCTGCACAAAGCAATACTGCTGCATATATCAAAAGAAATCGCGAGAATACACTCATGTTTCTTTTCTTCGGTTTTGTATCTCCCTCGTCGGGCAGAGCGGATATATGCTCCTCTGTCGTTTTTGCAGTATTTTCAGCAAGAGCGGTCTTGTTCGAATCTATGATCTCTTCTCTTTCATTATTGCTCATAGCATTACCCTCCCTTACTTTCTGATAAGGATAGAATTTGGCAGTATTCTCTCGCCGTATGCGTAGGAGTTCATAGTAAGATCTCCTCCGTCGTATACCATAAGAGAGGAATACCCTCCGTCGAGGTTTGTTGCATTGACTGCACCGTACTTGATAAATATCTCTATCAGATCATCAAAGGTAGCACCGAAGCTGGACATGCTGCGTCCCTCGATCACAAGCAACAGTATCGCTCCGTCTGCACGCTGACCGATCGCTGTTCGGGGATTACGGCTGACACCGAGATAATGCTGGGCATTGACAGGCTGCTCGTTTACTATCAGAGCAGGTCCGAAGCTGACTGCATCCACCACTCCTGCCGCTTGTGCCTGGCGTGCGGTCATTGAGCCTACGTAGAGAATACCGTCCTTGTCAAATCCGCAGATACTGTAACGTGTATCGTTATCTCCCCAAAGGATCTTTGTATCCTTGATGACCAGACCCTTTGGAATGCCGCCTTTCTGCGTTCCGTCGGCATCGTAAAAGCCGCCGCCGTTGACTCCTCCGACAGCATCGTACTTTCTGATCATGTTTCGCAGGGACAGTCCTACCTCATGCTCGCCGTATGCATCGGGAACACCGACAAACAGCCTGGTTGGGTCTTGTACTATCATGAGCATGCCCTTGTATGCGTCGGTCTTGATCGGAATGGTCTCTATGCCGCTGTCCTGCTCAGGATCACGGACAGTTGCATCCTGATCGCCCTTTTCTGCCGATGCATCCGATGTATCGGATGGCTGCTGCTGATCGTTTTTATTCAAGTTGATAACTATTTTGCTCGGATCGGTTATCTCTCCGCCCAGGACCTCCGCATCCATGCCGCTATCCTTCTTTGAGAGCATCTGCGATATCTCCTGCTGCGACATACACATATCGACAAGTATACCGCCGACGCTCGTTTCCTTCATAGAATAGACAAACAGCTCTTTTGCCGTTTCGCTCGGGCCCCTGACCACAATGGTCATAGCCGAATACAAAAACAGCACAAGCATAAGCAAACTCACACCTATCACAGCCATAACTCTGCCAAATATTCTCAGAGCTGCTGTTGCTTTCTTGTTTTTCATATCCGTTCTCCGTATGTTATATCTTTTTTCCGTTTTGCCGTATCCTGCTGACAAAACACGGTCACTTCTCTGCCTGCTCATCCGACGTTGTATCCGTTGGCGGTTCTACCGGCTCTTCCGTTGGCGTTTTTGCTATCGCAATCGTTGATGTACGCTTTTTCATTCTTATGATAACTATTACCGCAGTACCTGCCGCAGCCAGCACTACCGCAAAAACGGCAATAACCGCAATTACTTTACCTCCAGAGCTCTGTTGCGTTGGCGTATCGTCTGTATCAAGAACATTTTCGTGTGTATCAGAGCCATCGGGAATGTTTTCTGCGGTGCCGTTCTCAGAACCGTCAGAGGCTGTTGCTCCGCCGTTGGACGAACTTGTCCCTCCGCTGCCCTCGGGAACACCGTTAGTGCTATCAGCTCCGTCTGTATTCGGAGCATCTGCAGTGTCCTCTGAAGAATTTGTTCCTTCGCCCGAAACATCCGAACCGGGGGTACTATGACCTGGGTTGCTCTGTCCCGGTGCATTCGGACCGCTCTGTCCCGGGTTGCTCTGTCCGGGTGAGTTCTGTCCGGGGGTATTTGATGAAGTGCCCGAGGAGGAGCCTGTCCCTGATCCTCCGGGGGCATCAGGCACGCTCGGTACATAGTCCTCTATCGGAATGTTGGATACCACTCTATCAAATCCGTCTGCACGAGCTGACAGAGGCATGGGATTTTTGGCTACGGTCTTCAGGTCTGAAGGTCTCTCGGGGCTTCCCGCACCGAGCTGCACATTCCCTCCGAGGACCGTATATTGCTCTACGTATATATATCTGCCGCCTACTCGTCTCGGAGACTGATATCCGTGATATATGAAATACAGAGTTCCGTCATGGCCGACGGTATACGAGGCATGCCCCGGACCGTAAACGTAACTGTTCTGAGTAAATATCGGCTGAGGCGATTTTACCCAGCTTTTCATATTACACGGGTCTCCTCCCACGTATTTGAGCTGGGCAAGTGCGTAGTGATCCGACCAATAACCGGATGCTGAATAAATGCAATATACCTCTCCGTTCGGTCCGTAGACTGCGGTTGCTCCCTCTACGACCTCAGGCAGATGCTTTTCTCCTGTGTATGTAGCTCCCTGTTTTTCCCATGTTTCTGTCGGCTCGCAGATAATAGCGTGAGTCGATAGATCCAGCGTATAGGGATTTAGCATTTTCGCAATATTGAGATTTTGTGTATGATCTCCGTAATACTCGAACTCTCTGCCTGTCCATGTCATATATATACTGCCGTTTATGCGGAAGACTGACGGGCCGATGTTCCAATGTGAGTTATCTTCATCCATCTTTATCTGCAGAGGTTTGTTCGGAGTAAGATCAACCGGTGATCCGTATCCGCCCTGAGGATCCGATGTCAATGCACGCAGAGCGTAACAGCGTCTGTAGAAGTTGTCATTATTGTCATAAGGGGGACATGCAATATACAGATACCATCCTTCATATTCTTCCCCGAAATCCTGAGCAGAGAAGTAATGAAGCTCAGGAGACCATACGGAATTTGCAAGGCCTGTTTCTTTTGTTGCTGTCCATACGCTGACAGGCTCAGCAGAACCCAGCTCCGCTACCGTAAGTGCCTTGGCTATAGTCACAGAGGAACCTCTGGTGACTGCCATATAGTAGTATCCGTCGTGATATATGACCCATGGATCAGCTCCGGATATCTGAGGATTTGTGTAGCTAACTGTTCCGCTGACCTTTTTGTTCGGGTCGATACCGCTCGAATATACCAGCTCCGAGCTGCAGTTCCCTGCAATTTTGTCAGTTCCGCTGATCTCGGTAACGTGATCCAGCTCATCGGTGTTGATATAGCAGGTATATTTGCCGTTGAGTCTGGTATATGACCCGTATCTTGCCGCACTGATCCTGCCGTGTATTTCCTTTGAGGATATGTAAAGCGTTATATCTCCGTTGACCTCAACATGCCTGTCTGATGCACCGTTCATACCGCACACCTCATACCCGACATGACCTCCGTCAACTCTCACGGTAATATTGCCGTTTACTTTCCCTGAGCCTGAGCCTGATACAAACGTGTCTACTCTGCCGCCTCTAATAATAACCTGTATATCGCCTCCAACAGTACCCGATGCGTATCTGCTTCCTCCGACGACTCTATGAAAACGTCCGCCGTCTATTCTAACATACGCTCCGTTGGCAGTGCCTGAGGATGTTGCCCCGAAAACATAAGGGTAGGTACTGCCCGATCCATCTATAACGCACTCAACTCCGCCGCCAAACTCGATCGGATGGCCGTTTCCGAAAAAGATCTGTGTCTTTCCGGAAGTCGTGACTGTAATATCGTCAAAATGCACAGGGCCTGAGGCTGTATATGAAGAACCCAGCCGAACCGTTGCTCCCGAAGCGGTCCTATGATCATATCCCGAATATCTTGAGGTGAGTTTCACCTTGCCGCTGTGAGCCGGCTCAGTAAAATCAGAAAGAGTCAGAGGTCCGCATACAACGACATTACCTCCGTCAGGTCCGAGTGCTTCGATAGCGGTGCGAAGGCTCGAATAGGCATTCTCCGCCGATGAACCGTCAGCTCTGCCTCTGCCTCCGTCGCAGACATATACTGCCTTTTGTGAAAGAGAAGAACCAAAGCCGACCGTACTGCCGACAACGACACCGGGGGCTTTTGTAAGAGAGGACGAGCTAAAGCCCTCGCCGGATATCAGACTGAGCGAGCTGATATCTCCTCCGAGAAGGCTGAGAGAAAAGCTGCCGTCAGCTATAGAGGATATTCCCTGTGCTACCGCACAGATGCTGTCTTTGACTGTACCTCCTGCGATCTCGACTGATATATCTCCCGATACCCTTGCGGCATCTGTACCCCATATTCCATATACTCCCTCGCTCACAGTACCGCTACTGACCGAAACGGAGGAGCTTGTCAAAACATCGTTGCCTGAGCTTACCGTAAGGACTCTGACCGAAGCTCCCGACAGCATCACATGAGTATCTGAAACCGCCGACGCCCCGCGTCCGCGGATGCTGCCCGCACTGACGACATTGTAGCTTCCTCCCGAGAGGATAACCGTACCTGATGATGAGTGCGAACCGAAATGAGACGATGCAGATACATTAAGTGCTCCGTCACAGTCAGTCCCGCCGCCAAGCGTGAGAGTGGATGCACCTGCATACAATGTTCCGCTGCCGCGAAGTCTGATATTGTCGAATGTAATACTGCTGCCAGCAGTCAGCATAGAATCTATAGTCAGAGATGCTGAATTCTTGTAGTTCTCCGAGCCGTTGACACTCGTAATAACGATCTCTTTGTCAGATGGTGCAAGCAAAGTATCCGTGCTCACGCTGACACCGCCGCATACAATGACCGTACCGCCGTTGGGAGAAAGAGCATCCACGGCATGCGAAAGCGTTTTGTACGCATCGGATGCGGATGTACCCTTGTTCTGATCATTTCCCGCACCGGATAGATATACTACCCGCGAAAAGCCGACACATCTGTCAACGAGCGAGGATGGAACAGTCATTGTTCGGCTGCCGTTCACACGCTCCGAATTGATCTCGCTCACCTTTATATCAGCACTGTCGGACACATAGAGCCTGCAGCTTCCTTCAAAATGAGCTGCCGCCTCCTGGCACATTTCGATCACTCCGCCCGAAGAAGTAAAAGAGCCGCCGTTTATCTCAATATTGATATTTCCAGAGTAATTTCTGCCCGATCCTCCGTCGCCCATCCTGCCTATACCGTACAACGAACCGCGAAATGCACCGCTGTCCATAATAAAGTTCAAGTCTCCGGTAGTAGTGTTCATTCCGGAAAGGTTGTTGAGGTTCTTTGCCGCACTTGTCCCTGTGCTGATAAATGTAGCTCCGCCTACCTTGACCGTGATGTCAGCCGAGATATTGCACACAGGTGCTGTGCTGACTGTTCTTCTGTTTCCGCCGAAAAAGTATACCCACTCACCGCTGTTGATCTCGATGGTATAATCCTCACTGAAGCTGCCGTCCGAGATGTCGCTTTCCGCTGTGAGATTTGCCCCTCCGACAATATAAGAGTTCGAAGTATTCTTGATACCTGCTCCGAACGTGACGTTATTTCCGTTGCAGACCACGATGGGGGTAGACGAACCGCCAAAGCGTATATTCTCGATGATCATATCCGAATGAACAGACAGAGTTCCCGAATAGACAAATGACCCTGTCATCTCGGAAGATATGGTGTATCTGTTATCGGACTGAGGGAAGCTGTAATTCTTGCCGACTTCATAGGAAGACCCGCAAAAAACTATCCGACCTCCCGTGGGAAGGAGCTCAAAGGCACGCTCTATTGTTTTGACAGCGGCTGACTGACTCTGACCGCTGTTTGCGTCAGCTCCGTTAGAGCTGACATATACCGTCTGCTCCGCCGCTCCTATAAAGAAAACCGAAAACAAGAGCACAAACACAGCAACGAGCAAAGGACACACAACTTTTTTTGCTTTCATATAGAATCCCTCCGTCATAGCTTCATTTTTACGAAATATAACGCTTCTATGGCACAATAATATTGCACAGTATACTTTAAATTATTATTTTATCAAAAGTTATAGGCAAAGTCAAGACAAAATTCGACGGATATTTTCCCTTTTTTGTTTAACTTGTAACATTTTTTCAAAATGATATAATTAGAATATAGTGATTATTATGGG
>JAZNOK010000154.1:0-13616 GCA_045580775.1 Eubacteriales bacterium | reverse complement strand
GATGTAAATATTTTTGCAAAAATATACATAATCAGGATGGTAAAACAAAACTAAATCTCCGGTACACTGTCGTTTTTGTCCGCCACGTTTTTTTCATTCATTCGGCCGGCATCCTGCTCTCCCACATAAGACTCCAGCTCTAGCTCAGTCCTGTCAGGGTCGTATGTGCTGTAGTGAACATCAAGCCGATCCCCTTCGCAAATTTTGTTTGAGACTCTGTGAGATACATCTGTGCTTTTATGCACAAAAGTGATCACACAGCTGGGAGGCCACAGGACATCCCTTATCTCCTTGTCTACAATGAAAGAACCTTCCCTGACTGTCAACTGTGTATCGACAACAACAGCTTCCCTTCCTCTGTGCGAATCTTCAACCTTCGCTTCTAT
The DNA here is from genome assembly GCA_045580775.1 of Eubacteriales bacterium. Classification (GTDB taxonomy): domain Bacteria; phylum Bacillota; class Clostridia; order Oscillospirales; family CAG-272; genus JAZMZS01. The sequence continues at coordinate 13,230 of JAZNOK010000154.1, read as the reverse complement.
CACTGCATCAGTAAACGGAGATGCATCTATGCACTCAGCAACAACATAAGACACAGCAACACCTGCTATTATGGGAAGAATATTTTTCGCCCCGCTCATTACTTCCAGAGAAAAGGCGATAGCCATGACAGGTGTATGAGAAAAAGAAGACAGAAATGCCGCTATACCGATAACTACAAACACAGAATAATAGCTCTCTTCTACCAAACCTGCATATTTCAGAAATGATGCACCAAGAGACCCAATAATTGCTCCGAAGGTAAGCGTAGGAACAAACAGACCTCCTGTAACACCTATGTTATTGGCAAACAACAGCAAAACGGCCCTTACTGCAAAACACAATACAAGCATGTACCATACACTGTGTCCCGCAAATAGTTCCTCAGTCAAATGGTGTCCGGAACCAACAAAATCATCCGAAAATAAACCAAATACAGCCGTAACTGCAAAAATCAATGCCATTCTCAGAAAAAAAGGCACCGAACTTAGGTTATTGTTCAGTATTTTTCTCACCGACCTGTATGCACGTGCAAAAACCACAGAAATCACTCCGCATATCAGTCCCAGAGCAGCTGCTGCCCACAGAGAACCCAAAGGCAGCTCAAGCTGACTTTCAAAAGAAAAGAGATTATACGGAGTAGATGTAAGAGTACACAAGAGCTTCATGACCGCACATGAAGTTGTGGTGGATATTGCAGAGGTAATAAAAATCAACGGTGAAAAACGCCTGTGAGCCTCCTCAAAAGCGAAAAATATACCTGCCAAAGGTGCACCTGTAGCCGCGGCAAACCCCGCACAAGCTCCTCCTGTCATAATATATCTGTCCCATGCGTGGGCATCCTTTCCTAGGGCTCTTACATACCCTCTGCCAACTGCAGTTCCCATCTGCACACTCGGTCCTTCGTTTCCCAAAGGCACTCCGCAAAAATAGGTCAGCATGGCAGAAGTGAACATAGAAATAATGCTCTTTATCCAGCTAAAATCCACAAGACCCCTCAATACTGTAACAGCAGTAGGAATACCTCCGCCCTTACCGTCAGGGGCATACTTCAAGATCAGCGATGCAAAAATACCAAGCATTGCCGCACCGCATACAAGAATCGAAAAAAATACCGGATGTGCATTTACGCTATCATAAATACTGCCAGAAAGATCTATGACCGCATTTGCCGATATCTTGAACAAAAATATTAGCACACCTACCGTCGCCCCGCTCACGGCAGGCATCAAAATACTAAAAGCAAACCTACTCAGGGGATTTTTCTTCATATTAGACATCATTATCTCCAATCAAAAGGATACAATATTTTAGCACATAATCCAAAAAAATGCAACAACCGACAAAGCATCTGATCATGCATCAAGTTTAAATTAAGTTTATATTAGTATCCTACAATACCTTTGATATATGTTAAGCGAGGAGAGGGTAAGCATGAACAGAAATATTACTATCGCAAGCGACAGCACGACAGATCTCAACCAACAGCTTATAGAAAAGTACAACATAAAAATTCTTCCGCTTGGAGTTCATCTTGGAAACGAACACTACAAGGACGGAGTCGATATTGATCCGGAACAGATCTACGCACATTATTCTAAGCACAAAGAACTGCCGAAAACATCGGCTGTAAATGTAGCTACCTTTTCGGAGTTTTTTTCGGAGAACACAAAGGATGGCGGCTCGGTAGTATTGTTCACGATCAGCTCAGATATGTCAAGCACCTACAACAATGCATGTCTCGCAGCAAAGTCATTTGAGAATGTGCACATTGTAGACACAAGAAATCTATCAACAGGCGGCGGATTGTTGCTTTTACGTGCAGCGGAACTCGCGGAAAGCGGATCTGATGCGGGTGAAATAGCACATATCTCTAGAGAACTTGCTTCCAGGGTCGATGCATCTTTCGTTGTAGACGATCTTGAATTTTTACACAAAGGAGGCAGATGCTCTGCCGTTGCAGCTTTGGGTGCTAATTTGCTCAAGCTAAAACCGTGTATAACTGTAAAAAACGGAAAAATGGGAGTATCGAAAAAATACCGCGGAAATTTCTCTCCCGTCCTCACCCAGTATATAAAAGACCGCATAGGAGATGGCTCTGATATAGATCAGTCCCATATATTTATCACCCATGCGGGATGTGAGAAAGAAATATATATGCAGTGCGTGGATCTGGTAAAACAGCTTCTTCCCGCATCATGTATTCATATTACCCGTGCAGGCTGCACGATATCCTCTCACTGCGGAAAAAACACTCTTGGCGTTTTGTTTATCAGAAAGCATCCTATTGTCAACACCAAGTAAACTCTTCGCTCTCAAATATACGCCTTTCATTTCATGAAAAACGAAAAATATTTTTTATATAACTATTGACAAAACGTGCTGATGATGATATAATATCATTCGTTGTGGATGTGCCCTTAGCTCAGCCGGATAGAGCAACTGCCTTCTAAGCAGTAGGTCGAGGGTTCGAATCCCCCAGGGCACGCCAGAAACACCGCAACAGTACTGTTGCGGTTATACGGTGGGTGTAGCTAAGATGGTTATAGCGCCAGGTTGTGGCCCTGGAGGCCGTGGGTTCGAATCCCATCACTCACCCCATAAAAACAAGGCAGTCGATCGACTGCCTTATTTTTTCATAATTTTAGTAAAATACATAATTCTACTCCGTCGCTTCGCTCTCGATTCATGATTTAAACGATTATGCTCAAAGACGGTTTAGAAAAAACTTCTTTTTTACAGACGGAATTATTCTAAATGCGGAAAATCAAGCATTGAAACATTCTATAATATCTAATTATTCAAGATAACCAAGCATTCTCTTGTGTACCTCAGTATTTGAGGCAAGGACATTCTGCTGAGAGTAGTAATCAAGTTCATTTCCTTCCCAATCGGTGATCTTACCACCGGCCTCGGTAAGTATGACAGCTCCTGCGGCAAAATCCCACGCCTTGAGTCCTCTCTCAAAAAACGCCTCTGTCCTTCCGTCTGCTGTATAGCACAGATCGAGTGCCGATGAGCCTGTGCGGCGTATGTCTACGGCATCAAGATATATTTTCTTGAACAGCTCAAAGTTTCGGTCTGCATACTCTTTGTAATATGGCATCGTACCGATGGTTATCACACATTTTGAAAAATCGGACTGAGGACTTACATGCATAGCTTTTCCGTTCAAATATGCACCCTTCCCTTTTTCTGCCCAGAACATCTCACCTGTAAAAGGGTTATACACCACGCCTGCACAAGGCTTTCCGTTATGTAACAATCCGAGCGATACGGCACTCTGACGGTATCTGTGAATGAGGTTTGTAGTTCCGTCTACAGGATCGAGCACAAATGTATATTCAGTAGCTGTAAATCCGTCGTGATCGCCTTCCTCTGATAGAAGTGCCGCTTCAGGATAATGCTTTTCCAGTTCACGCTTTATGAAGTTTTGAGAAGCAAAATCAACTTCGGTGACATAATCTGCCGCACCCTTCTCCGTAATTGAATTGGCAGCATTTTCATCCAAAAACAGCATTCCGGCTTCAAGAACTATCTTCTTTATCAGTTCAATATCAAATTTCATACTAATCACCATAATAGGATACCTTTCGGCTTTGCCGAAAGGTATCTTTGTTTTTTTATTTTACTATAATATTAGCGATCTTTCCGGGAACGATGATCTCCTTGATGACAGTTTTGCCGTCTATAAGAGATGCTATTTTGCTATCAGCCTTTACTATCTCGGCGATCCTCTCCTTTGTTGCATCCGCAGGAACCGAAACTGTACCTCTGAACTTTCCGTTTACCTGAACTCCGATCTCAACGACTGAATCTACAGTCTTTGCATCGTCATACACAGGCCAAGCTGACACAGACAGAAGCTCCTTCTCTCCGAGCATCTCCCACATCTCCTCGCACAGATGAGGTGCAAAAGGACAAAGGATACCGATAAAGCTCTTAAGCTCATCCACGGTAAGAGAGCCATGCTCATATATGTCATTTGTAAGTGCCATCATCGAAGCTATCGCGGTATTGAACTTCATATCCTCGATGTCGTCTGTTACCTTCTTTATCGTTTTGTTGAATGCAACTTCGAGCTTGGAAGTAGCACCTGTTCCCTTTGCCATTTCATAAAGGCCTGCTACTCTGTCAAGGAACCTCTTGCATCCTCTCATGCTTGAATCATTCCAGGGTGCCGCAGAGCCGTACTCTCCCATAAAGAGTATATAAACACGGAGAACATCAGCTCCGTACTCGTCAACAACGTCATTGGGGTCAACTACATTTCCTTTCGACTTTGACATTTTGTCTCCATCCGGACCAAGTATCAGCCCCTGTGCGGTTCTCTTGGCATAAGGCTCGGGTGTACCTACAGCTCCGATGTCATAAAGGAATCTATGCCAGAAACGCGAGTATATCATATGACGCGTTACGTGCTCCATACCGCCGTTATACCAGTCAACAGGCATCCAGTAATCGAGCTTTTCCTTATCTGCGAACGCTTGTTTGTTGTGAGGGTCAACATAACGGAGAAAATACCAGGACGAACCTGCCCACTGAGGCATAGTGTCTGTTTCACGCTTAGCGTCTTTGCCGCACTTGGGACACTTGCAGTTTACAAAGCTCTCTATCTTTGCAAGAGGACTCTCTCCTCCCTCGCCCGGCTCAAAATTCTGAACTTCAGGCAGTCTGAGAGGCAGTTCTTCATAAGGAACTGCGACCATTCCGCAGTGCTCACAGTGTACTATCGGGATGGGCTCTCCCCAGTATCTCTGACGGTTGAACGCCCAGTCCTTCATCTTATACTGAACTCCTGCTTCTCCTACGCCGATCTTTTCAAGTTCCTCTATCATTCGTGCGATAGAGTCACGCTTGTTGTCGTAGCCGTCGAGGAATCCTGAGTTTACCATTTCTCCGTCACCGGTATATGCAGCCTCAGAGATATCGCCGCCTTTGATTACTTCGATTATATCTATACCGAACTTTCGAGCAAAGTCGTAGTCACGCTCATCATGTGCAGGAACTGCCATTATAGCTCCGGTACCATAACCCATCATAACATAGTCCGAGATATAGATCGGGATCTCTTTTCCTGTGATGGGATTGACAGCACGAAGTCCATCAATGCATACACCGGTCTTTTCCTTGACAAGCTGAGTACGCTCAAACTCTGTTTTCTTTGAACATTCTACCTTGTAAGCGTCCAAAGCGTCAATATTCTTTATCTCATCTCTGTATTTCTCGATTATGGGATGCTCAGGAGCAATAACCATAAATGTAACACCGAACAGTGTATCAGGACGTGTGGTATATATACGGAGCTTGTCGTTTCTTCCAGCGAGAGAGAAATTGACAAATGCACCGACACTCTTTCCTATCCAGTTGACCTGTTGCTGCTTGACATTCGGAAGGTAATCTACATCCTCAAGTCCTGTGAGCAGCTTGTCTGCGTATTCGGTAATACGCAGGTACCACACATCTTTTGACTTTTGTACTATGTCACTGTGACAGATATCGCACTTTCCTCCCTGTGAGTCCTCGTTTGATAAAACGACCTTACATGAAGGGCAGTAATTTACAAGAGCTGTATCACGGAAAACAAGACCGTTTTCAAACATCTTGAGGAATATCCACTGCGTCCATCTGTAGTAGTCCTCCTCGGTTGTATCGACCACTCTCGACCAGTCAAAGGAAAAGCCTACTCTCTTCAGCTGAGAAGTGAACTTTTCTATGTTGTTATCAGTAACCTTTCTCGGATGTATTCCTGTCTTTATTGCATAGTTCTCTGTAGGGAGACCGTATGCATCAAATCCTATCGGAAAAAGGACATTGTAGCCTTGCATACGGCGTTTTCTCGATATTATCTCAAGTCCGCTGTACGCCTTTATATGTCCTACGTGCATACCTGCACCGGACGGATAAGGAAACTCTACAAGAGAGTAGAATTTGGGCTTTTCGGAGTTATCCTGAGCCTCGAAGATTTTTGCGTCTTCCCAACGTTTTTGCCATTTCTGTTCAATTGATCTTGCATCGTACTTCATAGTTATATATCCTCTGAAAATATTTTCTATACTGTTTTATCCTTGTGTTAGATCACTGTTTTCAGCATCCACACGGTCAAATATCGGTGTGACATCTATCTTTTCGGCATCTGCCCACAGATTTTCCAACTTATAAAAATCTCTCGCTTCACGGCTGAAGATGTGAACAACAACACAGCCAAAGTCCAGCACCTCCCATGTACCGTTACCTCTGCCTTCGATCTTAAACGGAGCCAATCCCTGCTCGGTAAGTTTGACGTCTACCTCATCGCACAGTGCCGCTATCTGGGTACGGCTGTTTCCTGTTGCTATGACATAATACTCGGTAAGCGAGGTCTGCTCCTCGACATTTATGAGTTCGATAGCCTTTCCCTTTTTTCTGTAGAGCACCTCAACTATCCTCTCTCCGAGAGCTCTGGGGTCAATATTCTTGATATCTTCCATTTTTATCTCCTTATATTCTGCGAGTGCAAAAGAAAATTCCTCGCCTCTACCGTTTGCTGTGAAATAATACCGGACGTCCGGATCAGATCCTTTATTGTCATATCAAATGACAACAGCATCGCCCTGTCAAGAGTCTGTTCCTTATCATCGCCACTCTCAATAGAATCCCAAAAGAACCGTCTGAGCTCAACACAATCCTCAAAGGTCCTTGTATCCTCAATATAATCTGCAAGATACAGCAGCTTATCTGTGAGCGTCATATCCGCACATCCGGTTGTATGAACTCTCACAGCTCTCACAAGCTCGTCAGATGCAAACTCAGGATATTCCCGTGCAATTATCAAGGACGCCGTGAGTGAATGATATATCTTGTGGCTTTGAGAAACATACGCATCTGTATCTATGCCATACTCACCCATTACAGCAAGATGCTTATCTATTGGGTATTCCTTTGTTATATCATGAAGCAGAGCTGCCGCTCTGAGCATATTGATCTTCTCAGGACAATAAATGCGTGCCAGTCTGCATATTTCACGCTCAACTCCAAGAGTATGAGAAAAGCGTTTCTCTCCCATAGAAACAGATACATGTTCTCTGAGAGAATCCAACATTTGTTCAGTTATTATTTTAATCATATCATACCGTTTTGTAAAGACCGTTTTGCAAAATATATTCCATTACTTTTTCAGGTAAGAGTCCCTGCGTGCTCTGACCGTGCATTATTTTTTCTCTGATCTCTGACGAGCTGACTTCAAAAGCGGGAACATCGAGCGGGATAATACTCGCTCCGTACTCCTTAGTAAAACGCAGGGCACATTCAATACAATCTTCCCTTTTCTCACTGCATCTGTCGATATAATATACATTCACAGACCGAAAAAGATCTTTGTATCTGAACCATGACTCAAAAGAAAGCAGCATATCCGTCCCTACAAGCAAGGATATATCCTCATATCCCTCTGACAAAAAATGCTCGACTGTATTAATAGTGTAACTTACATCATCACGGCATAGCTCCCACTCCGATACTTCGCATCTGCCAAAAAGTACACTGTCCTGCTCAAAGGCAAGTCTGCACATCTGCACTCTATCCCGGTCATCCGCCATCCCATCGAGGTCTTTGTGCGGCGGTCTTTTTGCCGGCATAATAATTATTCTGTCAGCTTGTGCCGCATCAAGATACGCTCTTGCAGCCAGCACATGTCCAAAATGAGGCGGAGAGAAGCTACCCCCATATAAAGCAATCTTTTTCGGATGTACCATGTCAGGGCTCGATCTTTCTGTTTTTTTCCTTGGAGGAGCGACGCCAAAGTACAAATCTGGATCCCGTGACGCATACCACCTCAGCTCCGCACGCCAAAGCCAACGCCTCGGCCGCTTCTCTGGGAGTATATGAACATGTCTCGAGTGTGCGGAGTTTGATCAACTCCCTCGCTTCGAGTGCGTCCGAGACAGTCTTTAATGTTTGCTCGGAAAGACCGAACTTGCCAATCTGAAATATGGTATCATAGCTCTGAGCTATTGATCTCAGATGTGCTCTCTGTTTACTTGTAAGCATATTAAAACCTTTATTATTTTCCTTTATTAAACAATCTGTCAGCGAGTTTCTCTATTGCCTTGCGTCGGTGGCTTATCGCATTTTTTTCATCCGCGGTCAGCTCTGCATACGAACGGTGATGGATCGCACACTCAAATACCGGATCATAGCCAAACCCGTTATTTCCGCGTTTTTGGTTCATTATAACACCATCCGCTTCGCCTCTGAGCACGAAACTCTCACCGCCACGCTCGATATACGCAACAGCAGATACAAAATGTGCCGAACGTTCTTTTACTCCATCAAGACGCAAAAGAAGCTTTTTTATATTCTCTTCATCGTTTCCATGTTCTCCAGCATATCTCGCAGAATATATACCCGGCTCACCGCCGAGAGCATCAACCTCAAGTCCGCTGTCATCGGCAATGCACGGATACTCACACGCAAAACTTACCGCACGTGCCTTTATCATTGCATTTTCCTCAAAGGTAGCTCCATCCTCGATGATCTCATCTGTGTAGCCGATATCGGAAAGCGAAAGAAGCTCAATATCAGGTGCGTTCTCGCCAAGTATATCACTCGCTCTCTCGCACAGTATCTGACGGAACTCGCGTATTTTATTTTTGTTTGATGATGCAAGTACGAAAGTATACTTTTCTCTCATACCTTATTCCTCAAAAAGTGCATCTACAAATGCCTTAGGCTCAAAGGGCTTCATATCATCTATTCCCTCTCCGACACCGATAAACTTGACAGGGATATCAAGCTCACGCTTGACAGAGAAGACGATTCCTCCCTTGGCAGTTCCGTCAAGCTTTGTAAGAACAAGTCCTGTAATATTCGACGCAGACTTAAACTCCTTTGCCTGATTAACTGCATTTTGACCGGTCGTGGCATCAAGCACAAGCAGAGTCTCACGCTCGCTGTCCGGCAACTCCCTTGAAATAACACGGTCGATCTTTGCAAGTTCGTCCATGAGGTTCTTTTTGTTATGAAGTCTGCCTGCCGTATCTATGATAAGCACGTCCGACCCGCGGCTCTTTGCGGCGTTGGCTGCATCATAGACAACAGCAGCCGGATCTGAGCCTCCGGTGTGCTTTATCAGGTCTACCCCTGCACGATCGCACCATACGGACAGCTGTTCTATCGCAGCCGCTCTGAAGGTATCAGCAGCACAAACAAGAACGCGTTTCCCCTGAGACTTGAGCTCGGCGGACATTTTTCCGATGGATGTCGTCTTTCCGACACCGTTCACTCCGATTACAAGAATAACAGAGGGCTTTGTAGAAATTCTGAGTTCCTCGCTCTCACCGATCAGTCCAAGAAGAATATCCTTGAGCTCTCCTTTTGCATCCTCAGGATCTGTCAGTCTCTTTTCTCTTATACGTTCGCGAAGCTCATCAAGTATAAACTCCGTTGTCAGAGCACCCATATCAGAGCATATAAGCAGCTCCTCGAGCTCCTCAAGCATATCCTCGTCGATTTTTACAAAGGATTTGAACAGATCGTTTATCTGTCCCATGATAGCAGCCTTGGTTTTTGCAAGGCCTGCTTTTAGTTTTTCAAAAAATGACATCTTTATCTCCTGTAGCAGAATCGCTTATTTCAAAAACTCGTCCCTTCTCTGCTCAAACTCATATACATTGAGCTCTATCACCTTACTTACCCCCTGCTCGGGCATGGTTACACCGTACATTCTGTCTGCGGCTTCCATTGTTCCTCTGCGGTGTGTGATAAGAATGAACTGGATCGAATCAAACTTCTTTATGTATTCGGCAAATCTAGCAACATTTACCTCGTCAAGTGCCGCCTCTATCTCGTCAAGTATGCAGAAAGGAGATGGGTTTACCTTGAGCACGGCAAACAACAGTGCAATAGCTACAAACGCCTGCTCTCCGCCCGAAAGAAGCATCAAGCTCTTTACGATCTTTCCGGGAGGTGCCGCCTTTATATCAATGCCGCTTGTCAGAATATTCTCAGGGTCTGTAAGGAGCAGTTCTGCCTGGCCCCCTCCGAAAAGTTCCGAGAATGTTACCTTAAAGTTCTCATTTATCCTATTAAACGCATCGGAGAAAGCTCGCTTCATCTCTCCTTCTATCCTCGAGATTATTCCCTCAAGCTGTTTTCTGGAGGCAGAAAGGTCGCTGATCTGACGGGTCATGTCGTCATAACGTTGCTTTATCTGCGAATATTCCTCTATTGCATTTACATTGACAGATCCAAGTGCTTTTATCTGATTTTTCAATTTTTGTGCTAATGCCGCACTCTCTGCTCGGCTCTCATCCGTTACCGGAGGATATCCAAGTGCCACCGCCTGAGAATAAGTAAGCTCATAGTCCTCCCATATCTGAGCTGTAAACTTATCCTTTTGCTCAGACAGAGAACGGTACTTTGCCTCATTCTTTGTGTGAGCTTTGAAAAGGACCTCTTTCTCGGATGTCTTTTCTCTTATTCTGATACGCAGCTCATTTTGCTTCTTCTCATAATCAAGTCCGTCCTCCTCAGCTCCCGTTCTCTTGCGGTTTAGCTCAGAGAGCTGCTCGGTCATACTCTGTGCATTTTCACGGTTGAGCTCACGCGAACGCTCGAGCTCAACTAAAGCTGCTCGGTATCCTGATGCCTTTTGTATATTTGCCTCGATATCGGACTCTATCTCCGCTTCACGCAATAGCTGTGCTCCGAGTCGCAGTTCGGCATTCTCCTTGTCCTTTCTTGCCTCTGCGAGTTTGATGAGAAGTTCGTTTGTCTGCTGAGCGAGAGTTTCCTTTTCTTCGGTCTCAGTGTTTTTCTCTATGTCAAGTGCTATCCGCTTTTCCTTATAGCTTTGTGCGGCAGAGAAACACTCCGTTTCTTCGCGGTTCAGCGACTGCAACTCTTCTGCATAGCCGTTTTCCTGCTCCTCGAGCTTTGTGATGTCATCAGTAAGCTTTTGAACAAGCTCCGTCTGAGTCTCGAGCTTTGCCATGTGTGCTTGAAGCTGAGCACGCTCGGCTGAAGCCATCGTAGTGAGTATATCATGCTGCTGCTTGACCCCCGCATGCTTTGCTGACAGCTGTTTTGCCTGTTCAGTCAGCTGTTTACGCTCTCCTTCAAGCTCGGATAAACGTATATCAAGCTCATGCTCGCGTGCTTTGAGCTGTTCTATCTTGGCAGCTCTGGACATGATAGTGCTGTCTTTTTTACTAGAGCCGCCGGTATAAGATCCACCCGGATTTATGATCTGTCCGTCAAGAGTGACAAGCTTCACTCTGTACTTTACACTCTTAGCACATTCGGAAGCATTATCAAGTGTATCAAACACAAGCGTTCTGCCAAGAACCGAGTCTAACACTATCCTGAACTTGTCATCACAGTCGATAATCTCTGACGCAGTACCGATATAACCCTTACACCTGTAAGCACGACGCATCTCCTCGGTCTCATCCTGAGCATGCATGCTTGTAAGCGGATAAAATGTCGTTCTTCCCTGTCCGCTTGATTTAAGCAGTCTGATAGCCGCCTTTGCAGTCTGCTCATTATCACATACGATACTCTGTATGTTGTTTGCCAGAGCAGTCTCAGCAGCTGTGATATATTCATCTCGTGCCGAGATAAGCTGGGAAAGAGGTCCGTATATCTTCCCGGCTCCATCAATGCCGCTTTCGTTATAACGACGCATGACGTACCTTACGCCGTTTGCGTAACCTTCGAAATGAGCCTCCATATCAGAGAGTGTTTTAGCTTTTTCCCTTGCACTATCGCGTGCAAGAGTAGTCTCTGCACACTTGCCGGATATATCATCCGCCAGACTCTTGATACGAGATATCTCAGTCTCAATGACACCAAGCTCCGAGTCCGCCTCAGCTATCCTCTGCTCATACTGCTCTACCGTATCCTGCGACTGCTTGAGTCTGTCTCTGAGCTCTGAGCACTCAGAGGTATATCTGTCAAGCTCCTCCTTTGCCTGTTGGCCTTTAGACAAGTCAGAGTTATGCGAAGACTCGAGAACACTTATTCGTACCTTTATGTCTGTCGAACGAGCCTCAAGCATCTGTATCTGCTCCAACATCTCTGACAGCTGTTTCTCATAAGCTTCCAGTCTCTCCGAGTAAAGTGCACTTTTCTCGCAGTTCTGAGCGTACTCCGCTTCAAGTCCTGCAAGCTTTTGTTCGTGCTCCTTTATCTCAGCTCTGATCTCGTCCTCGGCAGAAAGGCAATTTTGTTTTTGCTTTTCAAGCTCACTTCCGGAATGCTCACATAACGCGATCAGCGTATTGTTGTGCATTGTCTCATTCTCAGAGACTTTAAACTCTGCATCCAGCTTGTACAAGAGCTCACTGAGCTTTTTTATCTCTCCAAGCAGCTTCTCACTTTCAAGTTTGCTCTTCTGGCTCTCTTCAAAAAGCCTGTCATACTGTCTCTCAAAACCTGCCAGCGTATCTTCAGCTATCTCGAGCTCATGCTCGGAAAGCTTGAGAGCAGCTGCTGCCGCTTCCTCCTCGTCATGAAGGCGGGCTGTATCATAGATCCACAGAGCTACGTCTGTCTTTTTCTTTTCTTCATAAAGCTCAAGATACTTTTTTGCCTTCTCTGCATCTCGCTCGAGCGGTCCTACCCGTCCTTCAAGCTCAGAGAGCACATCCGAGACTCTGAGCATATTAGCTTCTGTCTCGGCAAGCTTTCTCTCACTCTCGGTCTTTCTGTATCTGAACTTGCTGATTCCTGCCGCTTCTTCAAAGATGTTTCGTCTGTCCTCGCTCTTTTTCGACAGTATCTCAGCTATTCTTCCCTGTCCGATGATAGAATAACCCTCTCGTCCGACACCTGTATTCAAAAACAGCTCATGTATATCGCGAAGCCTGCAGGGCTTTCTGTTAAGAAAATACTCGCTGTCACCTGTCCGGTAATAACGGCGTGTAACAGTAATCTCGCTGTATTCCGACTCTATGCGGTGCTCTGTGTCTGTATTATCAAAGGTTACTGATACCTCAGCATATCCCATAGGGCGGCGTGTATCAGCCCCTCCGAATATTACATCCTCCATTTTTGAACCTCGGATGCTCTTTGTGGACATTTCACCAAGAACCCATCTCATAGCATCCGAAAGATTCGATTTTCCGCTTCCGTTAGGACCGATGATGACAGTTGCACCACGCTTAAAGTTCAGCGTTGTTTTATTAGGAAAGGACTTAAATCCGTGCAGCTCAAGTGATTTGAGATACATTTTCCTTCCTCCGTATCTTTAT
>JAZNOK010000153.1:0-13361 GCA_045580775.1 Eubacteriales bacterium | reverse complement strand
AGAAAGACCTATGTAGGTGCAATGCCCGGAAGAATAATAGACGCTGTATCTAAGGCAGGAGTCGATAACCCTCTCATTCTGCTCGATGAGATAGACAAGCTCACCCGAGACTCTCACGGAGATCCGTCAAGTGCTCTTCTGGAGGTGCTCGATGCCGAGCAGAACAAGAGTTTCCGCGATCATTTCGTAGAGCTCCCGTACGACCTGTCCGACTGTATCTTCTTCGCTACAGCAAACACGCTTGACACAGTTCCTGCCCCTTTGATAGACAGAATGGAAATAATAAAGCTCGGGTCATACACGAGACTGCAGAAGCTTTCGATCGCTAAACACCACCTTCTGCCAAAGCAGCTCAAGCGTCACGGTCTGTCGAGAAAAACAATGACTCTGACCGATTCTGCTATTCTTTGTGTGATCGACGGATATACATCAGAGGCCGGAGTGAGACAGCTTGAACGTGAGATCGCGTCTCTTTGCAGAAAAGCCGCAAAGCTGATAACGGACGGTGAGCAAAAGGTCAGAATCAATGACAAAAATCTTTCAAGTTTTCTCGGTGCTGTCAAGGTCATAAAAGAAAAGATCGCCGACGAGGATGAAGTCGCAACTGTAAATGGGCTTGCTTATACCGACTTTGGCGGTGAGATGCTGAAAATCGAGATCGCCGTTTTTGAAGGAAGCGGAAAGATAGAACTGACAGGATCTTTAGGCGATGTTATGAAGGAATCGGCAAGAATCGCTGTGAGCTGTGTAAGGGGCATGGCAGACAAGCTCGGAATAGACAGTGATTTTTACAAAAACAAGGATATACATATCCACGCACCCGAAGGTGCCGTCCCGAAGGACGGTCCGAGTGCGGGAGTCACAATGATGACGGCACTTGTCAGTGCACTTACAGGCAGAGCCGTAAAACGTGACGTAGCCATGACAGGAGAGATAACCCTCCGCTCCAAGGTACTCCCGATAGGAGGTCTCAAGGAAAAGAGCATGGCAGCATACAAGGCCGGAGTAAAAACAATAATCATCCCATCAGCAAACGAAAAGGACCTGACGGAGGTTGACAGTACTGTTCTGGAGAATGTAACATTCATCCCAGTATCGAACGGTTGGCAGGTACTTGAGCATGCTCTGGCAAAAAAAGAGCAAAACGCACCGTCAAGCACAGACCAATATATGATAGGAACACAGATAACAGGTATAATTCAGACTAACACAGCGGTTCGTGCCAAAAGACAAGATACCGCAGAATGAGGTCATAATATGCAAAAACCCAATCTCAACAACGTCACTCTCAAAATCAGTGCCGGAGTGCCGAAACAGTTTCCACGCGAGGGGCTTGCCCAAATAGCAATATCCGGACGATCAAACGTAGGAAAAAGCTCACTTATAAACACTCTTCTCGGCAGAAAGTCACTCGCAAGAGTATCCTCTGCCCCCGGAAAGACCATCACGGTCAACTTTTATGATATCGATCGCAAGATGTTTTTAGTAGATCTACCCGGATACGGATACGCAAAAAGATCCTTCGAGGACAAAAAAAGATGGTCTGCCCTTACAGACGGATACTTCACTCAAAACCCAAACATTGATCTTCTCAAAGGTGTCGTACAGCTGGTGGACTCAAGGATCGGACTTACCAATGATGACATTGATATGATAAACTGGCTGATCGACTCCGAGATACCGTTTATCGTAGTCGCAACCAAGGTAGACAAGCTAAATGCTACAAACAGGAAAAACAATCTTGCATCACTGAAAGAGGAGCTTCACTTCTCAGAAGACGACGTGCTCCTACCCTTCTCTTCTCAGACAAAAGAAGGAAAGGACGAGCTGTGGCGTGAGATATTCCGCCTCTGCGATAATTAACCGAAAGGACACAAAAATGCTTCACTCAAATCTCAGTATAAATGAAAAAGGCAATCTCACGATCGGCGGAGTTGATACCGTCGAGATAGCACACGAATACGGAACACCCGCATACGTTCTTGACATTGATGCTGTACGTGCTCAGATGCGAATGTATTATAACACTCTGACCGAGTGTTTTGGATCTACCGCCATTCCTCTGTACGCGTCAAAAGCATTGTCATTTAAGCAAATATACCGCGTTGCCGCTGAGGAAAAGCTCGGTATTGACTGTGTGTCCCCGGGTGAGATATATACTGCACACTCCGCCGGATTTCCGATGGAGAGGGCATATTTTCACGGCAACAACAAAACAGACATAGATCTTGAATTTGCAATCGAATGCGGGGTTGGCACGATAGTCGTTGATAACGAGGACGAGCTGCGTTCTCTGGACAGGATAGCAAGAGATCATGATCTTGTACAGCGTATCCTTATCCGAGTCACCCCTGAAGTAGACCCGCACACGCACAAGGCAATAATGACAGGAAACGTAGACTCCAAATTCGGCTCTCCCATATCTACAGGACAGGCACAAAGCATTATTGAGCATGCAATAAAGTCAAAAAATCTCGATCTTGTAGGAGTGCATGCACATATAGGCTCTCAAATTTTTGACACTGAGCCATTTGTCAGTGCGGCAGAGATAATGATCCGATTCATCGCTCATATAAATGAAGCCTGCGGGTATCTATTGCGTGAGCTCAACCTCGGCGGAGGATTCGGCGTGAGATACGTTGAAGAAGACGAGAGTATTGATATAGCTGCCAACATCAGAGCCATAGCAAAGCAGATCGACAGGATCTGCGAAGAAAAAGGTATAACAAGACCTAAGATCATGTTTGAACCCGGTCGTTCTCTTGTTGCCGCGGCCGGACTGACTCTATACACGGTCGGCTCGGTAAAAACAGTACCCGGATTTCGCAATTATGTTTCTATCGACGGCGGCATGCCTGACAACCCCAGATATGCTCTGTACGGTTCAAAATACACCGCACTCATAGCTAACAAGGCATCAAAGCCTGCCGACTTTGAGTGTACTCTTGCCGGCAGATGCTGTGAATCGGGTGACCTGATAGGAGAAGGTATGATGATCCAAACTCCCGAAAGAGGCGATATTGCGGCAGTCCTGGTAACAGGTGCATACAACTATTCGATGGCTTCTAACTACAACCGCATTCCCCGCCCGCCCATAGTAACTGTTGAAAACAAAAAAACAGCTCTCGCAGTAAAACGTGAAAGCTACGAAGATCTTGTACGCAACGACATCTGACACATTATCCGTTTGATCATTACGTACATGACAAAAAGTTTTGAGATGATACTGTCACAAAAAACAGAAAGGGAAAACGAACATGCTCTTTGATCTTCTCGGCGGTGAGACATCTGTCTTACAAATTCTGCAGATCGTACTCGCTATACCCTGTATAATAATAGCTCTGTCATTTCACGAGGCGGCACACGGATATGTTGCATACAAAATGGGAGATCCTACCGCAAGAAATCTCGGCAGACTCACTCTAAATCCCATAAAGCATCTTGATCTGTTCGGTTCATTATGTATGCTTTTTGTCGGTTACGGATGGGCAAAACCTGTGCCGATAAATACCAGATACTTCAAAAATCAGAAAAAAGGCATGGCACTCACGGCACTCGCCGGACCTGTCACGAATTTTTTACTTGGTATCGGAGGCATTCTCATTTACAGAGCAGTTGCTCTTTTAACAACCACGGACGCTATGAGCTCCGCTATGGAGAATAACGAAACGCTGCTGACTTTCATCCTCGCTTTAATGATGCTGATCCAGGCATTTATCATGTACAATCTCAGCTTTGCGGTTTTTAATATGATACCTATTCCTCCGTTTGACGGATCTAGAGTGCTGTTTGCATTTCTACCTGATAAAATTTATTTCGGCATCATGAAGTACGAGCAGTACATCATGATCGCTGTTGTTTTGTTTTTTACCGTTGGTCCGGGGTTTTCTATAGGAAGCATCGTCACGGGAATATGGTCGGGAATAAACAGCTTGCTTGATCTCGTTCCCTTTCTGAGATTATACTGATATCATACTTTCAGGGGTGAAACATGCAGGAACTGACCTACAAGCTTGAAATATTCGAGGGGCCGCTTGAGCTTCTGCTCTCTCTCGTAAACAAAAACAAAATGGATATCAATGATATCCAGATTTCCGTTATATGCGATCAGTACATGGAATATATCGAGCAAGCTCAAAAGATGGATATGGACCTCGCTTCCGAGTTCATTGTAATGGCAAGTGAGCTTATGCTGATAAAGAGCCGTATGCTGCTGCCGAAGCTAAACGAAGATGAAGAGGACCCGAGAGCATGGCTCTCTGAGGCTCTGCTGATATACAAAAAGGCAAAAGAAGCGGCAAAGACGCTTCTGCCGATGTACGCGGAATACTCGGGAAGAATGATAAAGGACGAAGACGAGATCCCGCCTGACAAAGAGATACGTGCAGGATTGGATCCTGACATCCTATCGAAAGCCCTGTCTCTGATGATGCGTAGACTGCAAGCAACCGAGAACGTCGAAAGCACCCACATACAGCCGCTTGTCCGTGCACGTGTAGTATCCGTAGAAGAAAGGATAGGCAGTATCGTAGGCATGCTCAGGCAAAAAAGACGTTATACCCTGCTCGACATACTCGATGACGCCCAGGACAGAAGCGAGCTTATAGCATCATTTCTTGCATTGCTCGAGCTGATAAAGTCAAGGACCGTATTGCTCGGCATACAGAATACTGAGGATGAGTCGGGTCAGCTGTCATTTGACATTGACGTTACTCTCAATCCTGATGAAAGCGTACTGCAAAATCTTCCCAGATCCGAGATAGATGAAGATGATTAAAAATCAAAAGGAAATATAAAAAATGACTGAGCCTATCACAGACATAAACGAAATGAAAAAAACCGTGGAAGCGGTGCTTTTTGCCGCAGGGCATCCACTCACGTACGAAAAGATATCAAAGCTATTTGATCTAACTCCGAAAAAAACAAAGGATTTTATCGTTGAACTGGCAAAAGAATATAATTCTGCCGACCGAGCAATAATAATGCTTGCCATGGATGACTGTGCACAACTGTGCACAAAGCAGGAATATTTGCCTCAGATAAAGGAAGCCCTCGATATTCGTCGAGGTGGAAATCTCTCAAATTCTTCTATTGAGACACTTGCGATCATTGCATACAATCAGCCTGTCACACGAACCTATGTAGACACGGTTCGCGGCGTTGATTCTACATACGCGGTAAATAACCTGCTGGACAAAGGACTCATAGAACCAAAAGGCAGAGTTGATGCACCCGGCAGACCGATGCTCTACGGTACTACACCTGATTTTTTGCGAGTGTTCGGCATAAACTCGATCTCAGAGCTTCCCGACGTATCCGAAATAGGACATATCGCGGCAAGCTTTGAAAACATGACTATTGACGAGATCGAACCAGAGAGTTCAACCGATCAAGCTCCCGCAAACGCTATCTCTGCCGCAGATCCGCGGCCGGATCAAACTCAAAATTCACAGGAACAAGACTAAGATAAAACACGGACGCTCCCTGACAGAGAGGTGGTACTTTGACTGTCTTCCTTACAATACTCAGCGTACTCCTATTTCTTTTCATTGGGATTTTGCTGCTCAGATACGAACTGATAATTGAAGCCGACACGGATGCTCGTGTATTTCTCAAGATATTATTTCTAAAGATCCCGCTTTATCCAAAAAGCCGCAAAAAACCAAAGCTCAGAGACTATACCCAAAAAAATCTTTCAAAAAAAGAAAAAAAAGAAAAGCGTAAAGCCAAAGCAAAAAAAGCGAAAGAATACAGATCCGGGCAAAATAAGAAAAATGCTGCTCATTCAAAAACTAAAGAAAAAATGACGGCCGCCGACATAATAGAGCTGCTACAGCTCGTAACTGTGCTTGCACGGACGTTTTTCTTAAAATTCACACACCATCTTCAAATAAATATGACAAAAGTGCACATTACCGTCGCATCCGAGGATGCCGCCAAAACTGCACTTACTTACGGAGCTGTATCGGGTGCTGTAGCTTGTCTGTTAGAATTGCTCGATAATACAGTCAAGGTAAAGCCAAACGCAAAAAAGGATATTGAAGTAAAAGCTGACTTTTTGTCTGAGGCATCGAGTGTTGATATTGTCGCATCAGCTTCTCTGTGCGGCTGGCAGGCACTTAGCATTGCATTTTCGCTTGCTATCAGCTTTGTAAAACAAAAATTCTTTTAATACCGCAACTCTGTGCAGTCGTATACCGGCCTTAGTGTCCGTAAACTTATTAACACAGCAAAAAGGGTTAGATATAATTATCGCAATCTCCTAAGTTATTTTAAAAATACAAAATACGCAAAGAAAGGAAAACATCATGGCTGAAGGAAAAATGAATGACATGATATCCACCTCTCTCTCAAAGATAAGAGAGCTCGTGGACGCCCAGACAATCATCGGAGAACCTATAAACACAAACGGAGGAACAGTCATAATCCCCGTATCCAAGGTTGCCGTTGGATATGTATCCGGAGGACTGGACTACTCCTCCAAAAAGGATGATGCAAATGCAAAGCCTAACGCTCCCAAGAACTTTGGAGGCGGAGGCGGTACAGGTGTATCCGTATCTCCTGTCGGTTTTCTTACAGTTACACCTGAAGGCAAGGTGGATTTTCTTTCCGTTGCCGGTAATGGCGGCGGAGACTCTATCGACAAAGTGGCAAACCTCGTCGAGCGTACTCCCGATATTCTCGAAAAAATAAAGGCTGTTTTTTCCGGTTCAAAAAAGAAAGCAGAGGAAAAAGAGCCTGAATCTACCGAAGAGCAAAACGCATAACCCGTCCGCCTCTGTGAACAATATTATAGAAAGTATATTCACAGAGGTAAACCTATGTCAAGTTATAAAAAAGCACTGATATTCACGGTAATTTTGTGCTTGCTTGCCGGTAATTTTCCCGCCTATGCACAAACAAAGGACCTTGCTCCCACGGCCGAGTCAGCCGTACTCATGGAATGCAACTCAAACACCCTGCTCTACGAAAAGAATGCTGAGAAGCGTTTGCCAATGGCAAGCACAACAAAGATAATGACCGCTCTTACCGTTCTTCGTTTTTTCTCGGCAGATACCGAAATGACTGTCCCCTCGGAAGCTGTAGGCATTGAAGGGACAAGTGCTTGTCTTGAGGCAGGGGAAGTATATTCGCTAAAGGAGCTGCTTTATGCTTTGCTGCTTCAAAGTGCAAATGACGCTGCTGTCGTCATTGCCGTAAACGCCGCAGGTTCGGTCGATGGCTTTGCAACCCTTATGAACGATACAGCAAAACAGCTCGGTCTGTCGGACAGCAACTTTAAAAACCCTCACGGTCTGCCAGAAGATGAGCATTATACAACTGCACGGGAGCTTGCACTGATCTCCTCTTATGCTCTCAAAAATGACTGCATCCGCGAGATCACATCATCAAAGAATGCAAAGATCGTCTCTGCACAAGGACGCATCAGGTATTTTTCCAATCACAACAAGCTGCTATCATCTTACAGCGGTGCAAACGGAGTAAAAACGGGATACACAAAAGCCAGCGGAAGATGTCTTGTTTCCGGAGCAAACCGCGATGGTCTTCAACTGATAGCTGTTACACTTCACTCGCATGATGACTGGAAAGAACACACCGCTATGCTTGATTATGGGTTTAGCGAGTATATGACGCTTAGGCTCTCGGATGTATGTCCGCTGTCAATTGTCATTCCGGTAGCAGGCATGCCTCAGACTGCAGTTAACGCAGCTGCCGAGGATGTCGGATTTACCGTCAGGCGTGCCGATTCGGACAAGATCACAGTTAAATGCGAATGCAGAAGATTTGTCTACTCTCCGATAAACGAAAATACGGTGCTGGGTAGATATATATGTTACTGCAACGGCAAAATGATAGCATGCTCGGAAATAAGAACTACCCACAAAGCCTAGACAATTTTCGGTTGTACTTTTAAAATATCTAAAGAAAGAACGGCGTGAGCCGTACATAAACAAAATGGAAAACAAAGATCTAATAAGAATTCAGAAATATTTTACCGATTGCGGGATACTATCCCGCAGAGCCACCGAGGCAGCAATAGAAGCAGGTGCTGTCAGTGTCAATGATGCACCCGCTTTTATCGGACAAAAAATTGATCCTCACTCTGACATAGTAAAATACAAAGGCAGGATTATTCGCCCCACTTTCAAAGAGTATTCCTACTACATGCTAAACAAGCCTCGCGGTTTTATCACTTCCCTATCGGATGAAAGAGGCAGAAAATGCGTGACTGAGCTTCTTCATGGGGTGAAGGAACGTGTGTATCCGGTCGGCAGACTGGATTACAATTCAGAAGGCCTCTTACTTTTGACAAATGACGGAGAGATCGCCAACAGACTCACCCACCCCAAAAACATGATCACAAAGGAATACATCGTTATAGTCACGGGTGAGATCACAGACCAAACAAAAGAAATACTATCTTCCACTGTATACTCTGATGGTCAACAACTAAAGGCAAAAGAGGTTGAGGTACTAAACCGCGGAGACAAAAAAAGTGTAATACGCTTTGTCATGACTGAAGGAAAAAATCGTGAAATACGCCGTATATGTGAAGCGGCGTCTCTCAATGTATGCAGACTCAAACGTGTAAGCATCGGAAAGCTGGAGCTGGGGAGACTTAGCATGGGCAGATACAGATCCCTCACTCCTGAAGAGATAACATATATAAAAACACTGTAAAAACAGAGGAACCAAACATGCTGATAATAAAGAAGATACCCGATTCAGAGATGCAACAGTATCTATGCTCTCTTTGCGGAGCTGATTATAACGAAGAATACGATGCCTTCTCCTGCTATGAAAATGAAAAATTCGTAGGAATCTGCCAGTATATATGCACAGATGACGGCACCGCATACATAAAAGACCTGAGATGCCGCATAGGTACAGAAGACGCAGAGGCACTCATTATCATGGGCCGAGGTGTGCTCAACTACGTAGATCTCCACGGAACTCACAAAGCAAAATGTGCCCCCGACGCCTCAACCGAAACTATTATTCTCGCATGCGGATTCAAGCGTGACGGAAAGGGTGGGTTTTTCGTTGATCTGGAAGGATTTTTCGACGGAAAGTGCGACGGCCACCGTTGCACCGACAACAAGTAACAAAAATACCCGAGTTAAATATTTTCGAATTGAGGAATGAGATCGTGGAACAATTGCTTCCGTCAATAATTCTCGCTGTTTTGATCTGCGGGACTGTGTTTTTTATCCCTTTTGCTCTTCACACAGCAAAAAAAGAAAGAAAAAAAGCGGAGCTCGAGCTCGAATCTATCAAAGCACCTATAGAGCAGGAGTTTTTCGTTCGGGTCTCGGATATGAGATGCACCGTAAATAGGAGCAACTCGGCAAAAAATCCGGTTGCTCAAAAGGAGTTTTATGTCCTTTTTGACATTTTGAACGATGAACAAAGCGACCCATGCGATCAGATGACTCTTATCCTTGATGAAGATACATACAAATCCCTTGAAATAGGAATGACAGGATATATTGCCCTCTCCGGGGATGCATTTTTAGGGTTTGTCCCCGAAGGTGAGAATGGAGTTCGTTAGAATGACTCGCAACAACCACCGCCGTTTACAGTGTCTGTCATAACAGATCTATTACTAAGTTCAACATTGTACACTGACCACATTTATGGAGGCCGTTGACCCACAGAGCAAAACAACAAAGCAGATCGCAACGAAAAAAGGACAAGGCACACAGTACCTTGTCCTTTTTTGTTGCTGTTTTGGTGCTTAGATTTTTTCCTTGATCTTAGCTGCCTTACCAACGCGGTCGCGTACGTAGTAGAGCTTAGCACGTCTAACCTTACCGCTACGAACGATCTCAACCTTCTCTACGTTGGGGGAGTGTACAGGGAATGTCTTCTCTACACCGCATCCGTAAGCTACACGTCTGACAGTAAATGTCTCGGAAATTCCGCCGCCGTGCTTAGCGATGATGGTACCCTCGAAAAGCTGTACTCTCTCTCTGGTTCCCTCTTTGATCTTGTTGTAAACCTTTACGGTATCACCAATGTTAAGAGTAGGAACTGTCTCTTTTAACTGCTCACTTACAAAAGCCTGAATCTTATCCATGACTCCTCCTAAATTCCCGAACATTCATGCAGAGCATCGCAGAGGACTGTTCTGTTTTTGTGATATTTACTCACATACGCAGAAGATTATACCATGTATATCTTCCGTTGTCAATATGTTTTTTAAAAGTTTTTCTATCTGACTATTCATGTACAAATAAAAAATACGAAGTTTGTTACAAATTCATCTTGATATAATAATAAAGTAGTGATATACTATAGGGTATAGTGGAATAATTATACATATCATATTGAAAATTCACCAATATTCCAATCACTAACGAAAAAGAAAGCGATAAGATCATGAAATACTTTGTACTTGTTTTCGACGGCATGGCAGACCGTAAAAATGATGACCTCGGCGGTAAAACCCCTATGGAAGCAGCTAAAAAACCTATGCTTGACTCTTTGGCTAAAAATGCCAGAGTAGGCACTGTACTCAATGTACCCGAAGGTCTGAAGCCTGAATCCGATACAGCAAATCTGGCTATTCTTTCATACGATCCGCTCATCTACTCCAAAGGCCGTTCCCCTCTCGAGGCTGTAAGTCTCGGTATCAAGCTTGACGATGCAGATACAGCCATCAGAATGAATGTTGTCACCGTAACAGACGACGACTCTGTTCCTTACGAAGATAAGATAATGCTCGACCATTCCGCCGACGAGATCTCAAGCGACGAAGCCAGAGAGCTTGTGCTTGCACTTGGTGACGCAATGGGAGACGACATAAAGCACTTCTACCCCGGTGTAAGCTACCGACATTGTCTGATATGGAAAAACGCCGACGACAAATACAAGTTTACCCCTCCTCATGACATTATTGGCAAGAGGATCGGAGAATACCTTCCTATAGCTGAAGGCGGCGAAGAGTTTTACAAGCTGATGGCTCGTTCCTACGATATTCTTGCTCACCACCCTGTAAACGAAGCAAGAAGAGCTCGCGGACTCAAACCTGCAAACAGTGCATGGCTCTGGTCCCCCGGTAAGAACCCCTCGCTTCCCTCTTTCAAGGAAAAATGGGGTCTTGATGCTACAGTTATATCTGCTGTTGACCTCATCAAGGGAATCGGCATCTGTGCAGGTGCAAAGGTTCCTAACATTGACGGAGCTACCGGAAATGTACACACAAACTATGAAGGCAAAGCAAAGGCAGCAATAGACGCATTCTCTGGCGGGGACGATTTTGTTTTCGTTCATGTAGAGGCACCTGATGAGTGCGGTCACAGAGGCGAGGTCGAGAACAAGGTTCTCTCTATCGAATACATAGACCAAAGGATCCTTCGCCCTGTATACGAATACCTGGTCTCTACAGGAGAGGATTTCAAGATACTCTGTCTGCCTGACCACCCCACGCCACTCTCTATACGAACACACTCACGCGAGCCTGTTCCGTTTATGATTTACGACAGCACCAAGACTCTGGATGGAGTCGATACGCTGACCGAAGATACAGCAGAAGCTAAGGAATTCTACATTCCTGACGGAACAAGGCTTCTCGATATGATGATAGTCAAATAAAGAAGACGAAAGGCATTATTTATGCAGGATTATAACGAAAGCACATTCACAGAAGAAGAAAAAAAGGACTCTGCCGGATTCCGATATACGAGAAAGAAAAGAAGCAAAAAGGCATCGAGCGGAGTCAGAGAAATTTTTGAATGGGTAGAAATGATAGTAGTATCATTCTGCATGGTGGTATTGATATTCACCTTTGTCGCACGTCCGGCAGTTGTTGTAGGAGACTCAATGGTAAGTACCCTCATAGACGGAGAAACGCTCATTATCTCCCCCATTGCCGACGATTACGATTACATGGATATCGTAGTATTCCAAATACCTCAGAACATCGGCAAACAGCATGGAGACGCTATAGTAAAACGCGTTATTGCGACTGAAGGTCAATGGGTAGACATCAATCTCAACACATGGCAGGTATACGTCGCAGATTCGGAGGATGCACTCGCTTTTGCAGAGCCGCTCGACGAGCCTTATGTAAACTTCAAGCCTGAGCGGACTCTTGCTGCGTCTGTAACATTCCCACTGCAAGTGCCAAAGGGATGTCTGTTTGTAATGGGAGACAACCGCTCGGAGTCCTATGACTCAAGAGCTTTTGGATGCATAGAGGAAGAATACGTAATGGGAAAGGTGATGCTCAGACTCTTCCCGCTAAACAAATTCGGAAAGGCAGGGTAAGCCGTGCAATCGAATATCATACAGTGGTTTCCCGGGCACATGGCAAAAACCAAGCGTCTGATCAGAGAAAACATCTCAAGTGTGGATATGATCATCGAGATACTTGACGCAAGAATACCGTACAGTTCCAAAAACCCGGAGATAGACTCTCTCGTAGCACAGAAACCTGTCGTTACCCTACTCAACAAATCAACACTCGCAGACCCCACTGTGAGCCGTCTGTGGAAAGATTATTACGAAAAGCAAGGCAGAAATGCTGTTATATGCGACTGTCAGACAGGCGAAGGAATATCTGAACTTAAAGCAACAGTAGCACGAGTGATGAAGGAAAAAACAGACGCCTGGCGTGCTCGCGGTATAATAGGCAAAAATGTCCGTGCCATGATAGTAGGTATACCGAATGTGGGAAAATCATCGTTTATCAACCGCATTGCAGGTACAAAAAAAGCAAAAGTGGAAAACCGCCCCGGAGTCACCTTGACAAAGCAATGGATACCCACTGATGTGGGTCTGGATCTTCTAGACATGCCCGGTGTTCTTTGGCCTAAATTTGAAAATCAAACAGTAGGCGAAAACCTCGCAATCACCGGAGCTATCAAAGATGATGTTCTCCAGATAGAGGAAATAGCCATGATCCTGTGCGGAAAGCTTCGTGACATTGCTCCCGATGCTCTCTGTGCCAGATACAACCTCGGAAGCACAAGTGATTTTTGCGAGCTTGACTGCTATGATCTCTTTGAACTGATAGGAAGAAAGAGATGCCTTTTGCAAAGCGGCGGAGAAGTCAACCACAAAAGATGTGCTGACATGCTGCTTGATGAATACCGAGCAGCAAAGATCGGAAGAATCTCCCTCGAGACTCCTGACTGCTCCAACACATAAATATACACATCAAACAAACGGTGACCGATATGCTGACATACGAGCTTGAAGCAAAATATAATGATGAAGGCTACAGGATAGTCTGCGGCTGTGATGAGGCAGGCAGAGGTCCTTTGGCAGGACCTGTGTTTGCGGCGGCTGTAGTGCTCCCTACCGGCCTTGTGATAGAGGGACTAAACGACTCGAAAAAGCTGACAGAGAAAAAA
>JAZNOK010000152.1:0-5829 GCA_045580775.1 Eubacteriales bacterium | reverse complement strand
CTCAAGAATGACAGCGGGGATGTGGCTCTGTCAATCACGTGTAAATGATTTTACCGGTTTTAGCAAACCTTCCCCTCCCGACTGGACGGGTCAAAAACATAGTCGCACTACTCAGGCAAGGGTTTGCCCTCGTATTGCTCGTTGTTTTTTCCTCTCCGCGGATTTTCTTCATCACCGTTTAGGTGCGAAAATCCGCGGAGCATCCTCGAGCGAAGCCGTAAGGCGTAGCGAAGGAAGCGACTCGCTGTCGCTCGCATGCATAAGTTCGACTTGCCAAATCAAAGATTTGGAGTCTCACTTATCTAAGGGCGAGAGCAAAGTAACGTTACTCGGGTATTTGCAAAGTACTCTTTGTCACCACGAGTGCGGAGCACGAGCTTGGGGTTTTGTACTTAGTACCCCACAACGTCAGGGAAGCAGAGAGCAGCGGTTACAGCCCCATGAAATTTTTCAAAAGTTTTTGAAAGGGGGTTCGGGGGAAAACTTTTCTCAAAAAGTTTTCCTCCGCTAATACCTCCGCTAATACCTCCGCTAATACCTCCGCTAATACCCTCGCTAATACCCCCGCCATCCCCGCCTATTTTCTGCGTTACCTTGTTTTTCCAGTATATCCTTACATATATCCACACAGGAGAATGAAATGATAAAAATTGAGAATTTAGTAAAAAGATACGGCAAAAATTATGCACTAGACGACATCAGCTTTACGGTGAACCGTGGAGAGATAGTAGGATTTCTCGGACCGAACGGAGCCGGAAAGAGCACGACGATGAACATACTGACAGGGTATTTATCGTCGAACTCCGGAATAGCGGAGATAGACGGAGTAGACATACTTGAGCATCCGCTTGAAGCGAAGAAGATGGTAGGATATCTGCCTGAGCAGCCGCCTCTTTATCTTGACATGACGGTAGACGAGTATTTGAAGTTTGTATATGAGCTCAAATGCTGCAAGCTCAACCGTGAAAAGCACCTGGCGGAGATATGCGAGGTAGTAAAGATCAAGGACGTCCGCGGCAGGATCATCCGCAATTTATCGAAGGGATACCGACAGAGAGTGGGCATAGCACAGGCACTTATCGGAGATCCTGAGGTAATAATATTTGAAGAGCCTACGGTGGGACTTGACCCTAAGCAGATAATAGAGGTCAGAAACCTGATCCGAATGCTTGGAAGAAACCACACAGTCATACTGTCTACGCACATACTGTCTGAGGTACAGGCTGTGTGTGACAGAATAGTAGTTATCAACAAGGGAAAGATAATAGCTGACCAGAAGACCGAGGATATAACAAGAGCGGTAAACGAGAACAGACGTTTTTCTGTGAAGATCTGCGGACCTCAGAGGGAGGTTTTGTCGTATCTCAGATCAAAGAGCGGCATAATATATGCCGAGGTAGGAGAAGAGAGAGATGCAGATGCGTACACTTATCTTATTGAGTGTGCGGCAGGAGTAGATATGAGAAAGAACCTATTCTTCTCTATGGCAGAAAAAGGCTGGCCGATAGTCGGTCTTGAGGGAGTGGGAACGAGTCTGGAGGACATATTCATCAATCTAATTGACAAGAAGGTAACAGGCTCGAAGATAGCATCGAGAGGAGGAGACGCGAGATGAAAGCAATATACAAAAGAGAGCTACGCTCATATTTCACAACGCCGATAGGATATGTGTTTTACGCGGTATTTTTGGCGATAGCGGCGGTAGCGTGCAGTTTTACAACGATAAAGGCGTCTACCCCTACGACGAATGTGACTACATATTTCACAGCGATGCTTTTTGTGCTTGTTATAGTAGCACCGCTGCTTACGATGAAGCTTTTCTCTGAGGAGAAGAAGATGCGTACAGAGCAGCTGCTTTTGACAGCACCTGTGTCGATAACATCTATGGTATTCTCAAAGTATCTGGCGGCGTTGACGCTGTATGCGTCGGCTCTGATTTTGAGCAGTATCAACACTATACCGCTGTTTGTGTATGCGGAGCCTGAGGCGGCGGTAATACTCGGCAACTACATAGCGATCTTTTTAGTAGGATCGGCGTTTTTGGCAATAGGAATATTCATGTCATCGCTTACTGAAAACCAGCTTGCGGCGGCAGTATCCACGACGGCTGTGCTGTTGGTATTGCTTGTTATATCATTTGCAAACTCAGCAATAGACAACTACGTTATCAGAAGCATTCTGAGCTGGGTGTCGATCTATGCACGTTATTCAAACTTCACCTACGGAATATTTGACTGGGTGGCGGTGCTGTATTATGTGTCAATCAGCTTTGTGTTCTGTTATCTGACGATCAGAGTATATGAGCTGAGACGCTGGAAGTCCTGAGTGGAGGTGTATTTACAATGAAGCATGATTCAAGAAATCTCAAATACGGCTCTACGTCGGTAATAGTCAGCGTTGTACTGATCGCGGCAATAATCCTTGTCAACTTTGTATTTTCCGCACTTTCATCAAAGTACGCATTCTATACAGATATGACAAGCGACATGACATATACGATAACAAAGGAGCTAAAGGAAGTTCTCAGTGACGTTACAGAAGAGGTAAATATCATTTTCTGTCATGACAGAGACTACATAGAGTCCTCGAGTGAGCTGCACGATGTTATGCTCACAGCTGAGTACATGTCTGACGAGTTTGAATGGCTGAATGTCAAGTATATAAACTCGGTAAACGAGCCTCAGCTCGTATCAAAGTACAAAACAAGCATCAAGGACCCTGTATACCAGACTCATGTTATCATAGAGTCGGGAGAAGAATGGAAAAAGCTCAACGCAAAGTCATTTTATGTAGTTGACTCAGATGAGACAACGATATGGGGACTTCAGGCTGAGGAGAGATTTGCATCTGCGATACTCAGCGTAACGGCATCAGAGCTGCCGGTGGCATATTATACACATACGCACGGCGAGGAGATGTCGCTTCAGCTGATGGACATAGTTGCATCAGCGGGATACAAGCTCGAGCCTATCGACCTTATGAAAGAGGACATCGCAGCTGATGCGAGACTGATCATTATCAACGGCCCGTCATGGGACTTTTCGGGCGGATATACCTTTACCGA
The DNA here is from genome assembly GCA_045580775.1 of Eubacteriales bacterium. Taxonomy (GTDB): domain Bacteria; phylum Bacillota; class Clostridia; order Oscillospirales; family CAG-272; genus JAZMZS01. Next base: position 2,765 of record JAZNOK010000152.1, on the reverse strand, counting down.
GGGAGAGGACGGAAGTGCCTCGGTTGAGAAAACAACGAGCGAACTTGAAAAGATCGACAAGTTTGTATCTCAGGACTCGGGGTCTCTTATGGTATTTCTTGATCCGTACGGAAAGGACCTGTCGAATCTCGAGCAGTATCTGCGTGAGTGGGGAATCGTATACGACAACAATATTATCAAGGACGAAGGACAGGCAGTGTCTGTTGACGGAAACGCAGTTGTAGGTGAGTATTGCACCGACGATACTCTCGCATCGAATCTTATAGACGAGATAGCGACACTTGCATCCAGACCAAAGACCATATTCAATGACGCAGGAACGATCTCCATAGCAGAGAACTTCACAGAGCAGAGAGCCGAGGACAAGAACAGCCAGACAGGTATGGGAGCTCCTACAGGTTCGTTTGTATCCGGAGTATCGAGTGAGCTGCGTGACATATCGCCTGTGTTCAAGACCTCGCAGACTGCCGTCAGCTTCCCTTCGGGAGGAGAGCAGAGTGAAGGTACTCCCGCACAGGGAAAGAACCTTATGACGATATCCCGTCAGATCAGAGTAGAGAACAACGAGTATTACTATTCTTACATACTGGCGGCAGGCACAGTCTCATTTGATGATGACGAATGGACAAAGTCAAACGTCTATGCAAACGAGGACGTAATATACGCAGCACTCAAACAGTTCGGCCGCGAGAATGTCCCCTCCGGTATCGACTTTAAGGAATACGCAAAGTATGAGATCGAGGATATGACAACGAGCGATGCGGATCAGGCAGCGGCACTTCTTATCAGTGTTATACCGCTTACGTTTGCTGTAGTAGGCTTTGTAATTTGCATACGGAGAAAATACAGATGACAAACAAACAAATAAAGCTCGCAATAATCCTCGGGGTCGTGTTTTTGGTGCTGTTGCTTTCTTATCTGATAGTGCTCAGACCAATTATCAACGAACAAGCCCCCGTCACAGACGATCCGCTTCAGCTGGACCAGGGTGAGGTCGAGGGAGCAAACGACCGAATTATGCTTTTTCCGCAGGTGGAAAGAGCATCAGTACAGTCGATAGAGGTCAAAAACAGCCACGGACAGTACAAATTTGTAAAAAACAAAACAGGCGGCTTTGATATAGAGGGTTCAGAGGGAACCAGCTACTCTGCTGAGCTTTTCTCGACGCTTGTGACCGACTGCGGATATACTCTGTCGAAGGTCAAGGTAGCAAACGACAACCCCGACAAGCTCTCGGATTACGGACTTGACGAGGCGTCAGATCCCGCATACTATATACTTACTACAGTTGAGGGAACCGTACACAAGGTATGGGTAGGAACTATCATCCCATCAAACGGCGGATACTATGTCCGCTATGAGGGCAGAAACACGGTGTATGTTCTTGATACAACGCTCGAGACGACCGTTTTAGCTCCTATTGAGGCGTTTGTCACGCCCACTCTTGTTATGCCTACGTCGCTGACGACGTATTATATGCTTGATGACTTCGCTATCTACAAGGGAAAATACATCCCGAAAAAGGATGGTGAAAATAATTCTGCCGATCAGGCACAAACAGAATTGACTCCTGAGGTAAGGTTTCATTATTTGAGCGAAGAGGAAAAGGCAAAGCTGGATGTCAATGCCACCTTCCGCATGGATCACCCCGGAGACGGAGTATATAATGCGTCTACCTATATCGACGGTGTAGCACAGCAGTTTATTGCTTACACAGGATCACAAACAGTCAAGCTCGCTCCGAAGGCAGAGGACTTGGAGAAGTACGGCGTCTTTGAGAAGGCGGCATATACTCTCTATGTAGTAAACAACCAGCAGTACACCGACAAGGACGGAACAGCAAAATATCTGCCTATCCCGAACTATGTGTACTTTAGCGAAATGCAAAAGGACGAGGAGACAGGAGAGGAGTTCAGATACGCTTATTCTCTGCTCTTTGACCTGATCGCAAAGGTCCCATACTATGACTGTCAGTTCTTGGAGTATGATCTGAATATATGGGTAAGTGCCAACCTCTTTAATATCAATATCAACAAGGTCAGCCATATCACAGTAGAGAGCGAGGATGTAAATGTCAGCTTCACACTCAAGGGTCAGGACTCGGATCTTGTGGTAGAGGATTCACAGGGACACAAGCCCGAAGTAAAGAACTTCAGAAAGTTCTATCAGACGATGCTTGGAATGATGAAGGGCGGCTATGCCGAGCTTACCGAGTCGCAAAGACAGGCACTTACGGCAGATGAGAAAAACGTCACCGCCAAGCTCACAGTAAAACTCCATAGCGGAAAGGATCTTGTGTATAGATTCTATTCCTACGGCGTGCAGACCTATTATACAGTAAACGGTATCGGAGAATTCCAGCTGCCAACCTCACAGGTAACAAAAACCGTGAATGACGCCGTCCGCGTCACTCGCGACGAAGTGGTAAATCCCGATAACGCGGTATAGTTGAAAAAATAAATAAGGATAAAATGGCGGGGAGGAACTTTTTGAAAAAAATTTCCTCCCCGCACCCTTCCTCAAAAACTTTTTTAAAGGTTTTTGTGGGGTTTATTTGTTACTTTCATCTCCCGCTTAGATTCTTCGTTTCGCTACGCTACACTCAAGAATGACAGCGGGGATGATGCTCTGCAAATGCTCGAGTACCGTTTACGACCGTACCTCCAACCCGACTGTCATCCTCGAGGGAGCATCGCGACCTGAGGAACTAGTCGGAGCAGAGAGTAACGATACTCTCTTTACGCCCTTAGATTCTTCGCTGCACT
>JAZNOK010000151.1:0-6047 GCA_045580775.1 Eubacteriales bacterium | reverse complement strand
TCTACAGCCATAGCGTATCCGTACCCTTTGTAGCCGCCGAGAGCCTCCCCTATGCCGCCGAGCGTGGTAAGAGCGGCACTGCCCGAGCGTATCATTCTCAGAGCTTCTCCCGCATCACCTTCTACAGGTCTGCCGTCACTGCCGATGATAGTACCCTGATGCACATCTTCGCCTATCCTCTCGTAATACTCAACTTTTCCGTTCTGTGTGATGGATGAGGCACAGTCAATGAGAAAGTCAAACTCCTCGTCTGTGGGAATTCCTATGGTCAGAGGGTTTGTTCCGAACATTCCTTCTACGCCGAAAGTGGGAGCGACAGAAGGTCTTGCGTTGGTACCGGTGATTCCGATACAGCCTTCTTTACATGCCATGGTAGGATAGTAGCCCGCAATACCGTAGTGGCAGGAATTTCTCACCGTGACCATTCCCATGCCATACTGCTTTGCTTTTTCTATTGCCATTTTCATCGCTTTGTAGCCGATGACCTGGCCCATTCCGTTGTTTGCGTCTACTACTGCTGTGGTCGGGGTTTCTTTGATTATTTCAAAGTTGGTTTTTGGGAGCTGTATTCCGTCTCGTATTCTGTCAAGATATACAGGCTTGAAGCGGTTGACGCCGTGCGATTCTATACCTCTCTTGTCAGATTCGAGCAGAACATCGGCACATATCTCGGCGTCTTCTCTCGGCACGCCGTAGCCTACGAATGCATCTATTACAAAATTTGTGATAGTGTTCCAATCTACCGTGACTCTGGCTGTCATTGTACACTCCTCCGTATAAATATGTATTACTGTTTATTACCCTTGTAATTGTAAACTATTTTTTAGGCAAAGTCAACATAAAAAATTCACCGACACAATATCGCGTCGGTGAATATGTTTTTTGCCGCATAGGATAATGCGTTTTTTATCTACACCGTACAACCGAAAAAAACGATCAGGATCTTTTTTGGATAACGGTGCAGAAAAAATACTATTTACTCAGACTCACAGCATTTCATGACAGTTTTGAAAAGTGTGAGCTCATAGTCATAGGTATAGGGATTTGGATAAAGACCGCGGATCTCCTCAGCGAAACTCGTCATCATGTCATCATAGCGGTCGTATGAGCCGCAGTCGAGCACTTCTGAGCGTTGCTGCCATATCTTTCCGTCTTCGATCTCATCGTTTGTGATGCGGCCTGTAGTCTTTTGCAGGCTGTCAGCTACCTTGATCTCAAAGGGCTTTATCTCGACCGTTCCTTTAGTTGCACATATCACGAGCTGACGACGGTCAAAGCCGTTGTACTCAGCTGCACATGACTTGACAAATGAAACACCGTTTTTATACTTGAATACGGCAAAGCCGTAGTCTTCACAATTCGGGTCGCTTTGTCCTGTGCATGCATTGAGCGGAATTATCTGCTCAGGCTCTCCTCCCATGAACTGAAGTACCAGATCTATGTCATGACAACCCAGAAAGTACATCATGCCGCCCTTGTAGTTTGAGAGCCATTCGTGCTTTTCTTTCGGATGGTGAACACTCATGTGAGCCTCGACCGAATAGACTTCACCGAGCTCTCCGCGGCGTACCATCTCCAGGACTTTTTTCACTGTAGGATTGTAGCGATACATGTATCCCATGTGCAACACCAGGTTCTGTCTGCGTAGAGTCGATACCATCTTTTCAAACGAGGCATAACCGTGGCTGCCGGGCTTATCTAAGTGAACATGAACGCCTCTGTCGGCAAACAGCTGAGCATAGTGGGTAGCATTTTCTTCCTCGCACTCAATGGCTACAGCTTCCAGATCTTCCATGCAAAGAAGCTCTTGTACCGTGTAAACGCGAAGCCCCTCATAGGTCTTGCCTTTGAGTCTGTGAGTATATGCGTCGTTCGGCTCGGCAATTCCCACTACATCAAAGCAGTCGAGCTTACGCAGGCTTGCCATCGTGTACACGGCATGGTCATGTCCTGTGCCTATCTGAGCGATTTTAACAGGCTTCATCTGTTGCTCACCTATCAGTCTAATGTCCAGTCAAACTGAACGATGGGGAAGAACTTCTCGTTTGCAAGACGTGTAAATACCTGGGGGCCTTCGGAGGGAGCGTGAACTTCTTCTATCAGACACTTGAAGTCAAGACGCTTGTGCTCGAGATACTTTATTACAGTACGCTCGTCATCGTTTTCGGTCCACCAACCGTTTGATGATTCGTATTTCGGACGTGCATTTGTATGGGCACCGACAAGTGTAATTCCGGGGCCGTGCACCTTGCGGTAATAGTCAATAGAGAAGTTGGAAGAACGTGTGCATCCGAGCAGAGCCATTCTGCCGTGGCGTGCCATACAGTCAAGAGCCATGTCCATACCGGAGCCGATACCGGTGATCTCGAGGCATACCTTGACTCCGCCGTTGCCTGCTATGCGTTTTGCCTCAGCTGCAAAATCCTCAGCAAAGGGATCGAGTGCGTAGTCAGCACCAAGCTCGAGAGCTCTTTTTCTCTTGCTCTCTACGGGATCAACGGCTATTATCGGGCATGCTCCTGCCGCACGCAGAAGCTCTATTCCGAGAAGGCCGAGCACTCCAAGACCCATTACCATTGCACTTTCTCCGGGCTCGAGACGGCACTTGCGGAGAGCTGCGAGCGGGAATGTTGCTATATGTACGAGAGCTGCCTCGTCAAAGTCTACACAGTCGGGCAGAGGATATACGTCTTTTTCCTTCATGAGGTTGTATTGTGCGTGCTTTGTCCATGCACATGAAACTCTGTCACCGACCTTTACTCTGGTGACGCCCTCTCCTACAGCCTCAACTATACCCGAGATCGAGTATCCGAGATGACGGGGGAAATTTACACTTCCGGGGGCAGAGGAATTGATGTTGGGGTCTCCTATGAGATTAGCTCGCTCGGTGCCGGGGCTGATGGTGTCACGTACACTTCTGACGAGAACTGTTCCGCGTTTTACCTCAGGTACTTCTTTTTCGATTATTTCTGCGACACGCGGAGCTGTAAATATGATGTTACGGTTTGTCATGATTTTTTACCTCTCTTGTAGTTAAATAAGACGGCGTTGCCATTAGCCGACACAGGTCGGCTTTTAATCAGTTTAGCATTGTTGCGGGCAAATTCCAAGATGTAATACTGCAAAAAAACATACACAATTCTCTCGAAAAAACATACTCCGCCGTCGGCACGGACAGCTTTTTTGTGTGTTTGGCAAAAAATAGAAAGACGCCATTGTGACGGATACGGTGCGTGTATGGATATTATGAGAGAACCCGGGAGGTTTATTTTTGTGTAATTATTGCTTGTGATCACAACGCGAAGTCAGAATAAACAAAAAAATATTACTTCCGTTGTTGAAATATCACAAGGGGTATTTGATAATTATGTAGAAGATGGAATAATTGTTTACAAACGTCGTGTGAACGCCTCAAATCGGTTGACTTTCCTGTAATTCGTATGCTACAATTTTATCAAAGATGTCTGTAAAAACAGGTGTTTATTTTATTTTTGGGAGGAACAATGATGACAAAGAAACTCACACGGGCACTTGCACTTTTTCTGTGTGTAGTGATGGCTCTGCCTCTGGGAGCGTTTGCTTCGATCGGTATATTTGCAGAGACCGAAACGCAAGAAAAGTACACAGAGCCGACGCTGACCAATACCACGGATGTGGCGTACTTCTCTTACTCGGGAAAGGACACAAATGACGGTCTTTCCGCATCGAAAATGAAGAAGTACATTACAGCGGCATTTCCGCTTCTCGCAAACGGCGGACGCCTTGTTATCCCCGCAAAGGGATATGCATCAAGCGATACCGTTGTTTCAGCTGTAAACGGTACTGTCCTTATCACCGCTGAGGACACCGACGGTACGATCTATTTTGATCCTGCGGCACCTGATGTCGACAGTGCTCAGAAGGGAATGCTCATGATCGCTGCTCAGAAGACCTTGACATTCAACAGCGATGTAATATTCGACAACATAGTTATCCTTCAGAGAGCTTGCTCGGCTGTGGCAAATGCGGCAAATATTGAAATTGCAAATGAATCTACGATGGTCATAGGCGAGAATACTCAGTTTCTTCATTGCACATCTGCTGCAGGAGGAAACTCATCAGTGTGCAACTCCAAGCTGACAGTTGCCAAGGGATCTACCCTTATCGTTAAGGCGGCAGGAGCTCTGTCATACAACGGTACAGGAACGATTTACATTGATAAGAAGCTTATCGGCAACGGTATAGATGCAACTCAGTTTTCTGCTTTTGCAGGTGATGTTTACGATCTTGAAGGAAATTCTCTGTGTGAGATCGTCGGACACAAGCATACACCTACCGTTGTCAACCATGTATACAGAAATATCTGCGGCTCTTGCGGAGATGATGCCGGTGCGTTTGAATACACTACTCCTGTGCTCAGTAACACCGACGATGCATATTATTTTGCAAACAACGGTAACGGTTCTCAGTTCTCCTCGACAAACGCATACAAGACTTTTGCTACTCTCACGACTGCTATGAACGCGTCAGAGAACAAGGGCGGTACAATATACGTAACTCAGAAGGGATACTACGGAGACAAGGCGTTTACGTATGATGTGGGCGGAGTATCCAAGTTTACTGCTGTTCTTGCTGACGGAACCGATCTCAGAGAGAAGGACAAGGACGGTAATGCTGCCTCTCAGAACGGAGCTCTCATGTGGGGAACTGCAGATATCTCGAGCATCATAAACTTCCAAAGTGATGTTATATTTGAAAAGGTAAATATCTACTCAAGAACGCAAAACAACACTCTTGCAGTAAACAACTCGACTGTTGCACTCTTTGACGGGGTGGAATTTAAGCGTTCGTCTGTAAGCTGTCCTTATACATCTATAGACATTGAGGCAGGCTCGACTGTAATATTCAAGGATGTATCAGGTAAGATAGGCGACGTGAGCGGATACGGAGTCCTTGTCGTGGATATATCTGTTGTAAATTCGGGTGTGCTCACGGCATCTGCTCTCGAGAACTTCAACGGTATCGTAATGACCACCGACTGCAAGGAGATCTGTGCGTTCACAGGTTCTCATGATTACGTCAACAGTGTATGTGCGATCTGCGGAGCACAGCAGGGCACAACAACCACCAAGATATATGTAAAAAAGGACGGCGACGGTGACGGACTGTCTCCGCAGTCTCCTACCAACAGCCTCAGAACGGGCTTTACTGTAGCATCTGCTGATCCGATAGAGATCATTCTCGTAGATGACCTTCTTATCTCGGGCGGTATTTCCTGTGCTGCTGCTTCTCAGGATGTTACCATCACGTCGATCGACCTTGACGGTGACGGTACTTATCCAAAGCTCATTATTCAGTCTTACATTCATTTCAAAAACTCAGGATCCGCCAATACAATTACCTTCAAGAATATCGAGATCCAGTCCGACAGAAATACAAACGTTCCGCTCATATTTGACTTCAACAATTTTGTGATGGGTGATGGAGTCAGCTGTACTCTTTCCGGTAATTACGAGGGAAATGACTACCCCATCATTTACGCGGGATTCAATGAGAGTGCCGGAGCTAATACGGCTGCTGCTAAGACAAACGCATACGATACCGTAGGTACGATTTCATCCGGTACATGGGCTGAGGTGGTCGGCGGAAGCAGACGAAATGACCTCAAGATGGCATTCGGAAACAACAACGGTGATCTCACTCTGAACATTACAGGCGGTAACATTCTCGGAAATGTATCAGGTACAGGATCCAACTTTTACAGAGGAGACATAGCTATCAATGTCAGCGGCGGTACTATCGGCGGCGGTGTTTACGGTGTTGGAGATCTTGGAATGTACGCAGGTGCAGCTCCCTACGGTGAGTACGGACTTAAGGGAGACATTAGCATCGAGTATAACGGCGGAAGCATCGGTACAGGTATATATGCAAAGTACCCGAGTACCGCTGTGGCGGCACTCATCCGATCAAACGTTTCCGTCACGGTAAGTGAAGGAGCAACTCTCGACCAGACTCTGACAGTGGATCTCCGCTCCACACTTGCGTATTCAAACCAGAGCAGACTTTCT
>JAZNOK010000150.1:0-4013 GCA_045580775.1 Eubacteriales bacterium | reverse complement strand
GTGAGCGGCTGCTTAGAAGCAGCTTCAGCCTTCCCACCGTTGCCTTCCGAGTGCGTTTCACGCCATCCGAAGTTGTTCTGAAGATTGAACTTTACAGCTTCAGCTCCGCTCTTTCTTCCTAACAGCTCTCTTATGTTGTACGCCTCAAGCACGGTCTTTATCTTCTCGTACACTTCGGGGTATCTGTTCTTGTAATCACAGGTCAGCGTCCTCTTTGAAATTCCGAGATACAACGCCCAATCAGCCGTGTTCGGCGGCTGAACGTATACATATTCACAGCACTCCTCCCCAAGCTCATTTATTATCCTCTCCCCCGATCCATCCTCGATCGGTCTTTTGTACCTGAGTGAAGCTATGTACTTCAAGCTCCCCTGCTCAAACTCCACCTCGCTGTATTTTAGCTTTCTTCCCACGCTCCGCTGACCCTCCTGCATGCAACCATGACCTCACTCGGTGTAGGAAGTCCCATTTTGGTGCAATGGTCCGTGCAATACTTTATGCCGATCTTGCCCGCCTTTCTCTCTCCCAGTACCCGCTCGTATACAAGCCCCACCAGCATCATGCCGTCCTCTCTCGCTCTCGGGGTGCGTGCAATTATTCCTTTTACGCATTTTTCCAGATCTGTCATTCTTTTCTCCTTTTCCGCCGAGATATCTTTCTCACTGCCCGGCTCTGATGTTTATTTTTTTATCACAACAAGTGCGATCATACCTGCTCAAGAAGTGCCTGCAGCTGTGAATAAAGCTGATCCAGCTTTTCTTGTGTCTGATGTATCTCCCACTCTATCTCACTCAGCTCCTGTTCGCGTATGCATCTCTGCTCTATACCGTCAATGCAACGTAACTTTTCTTCTCCTGTACACCAGTCAGGGTAGTTTTCGTTCATCTGTTTCACTTCCTAATAATCAAAGTAAGGATTAAATTTATTCGTCACTTTCTGCTCGGTCATTTTCGCACCCCCAACCCCGCTGTCATCCTCGAGGGAGGCTTTAGCCGACCGAAGGATCTAAGCGGGAGATCATGGTAACGTCACTCTCTGCTCGCCCTTGGATTCTTCACTCCACTTCGTTCCGTTCGAGAATGACAGGGCGGATGAAAGTGTCGCTTGTGCCGTTTACGACCGCACCCCCAACCCCGCTGTCATCCTCGAGGGAGGCTTTAGCGGAGTCCCACCCCCGCTGTCATCCTCGAAGGAGGCTTTAGCCGACTGAAGGATCTAAGCGGGAGTGCATATTAAGGATTAAATTTATTTGTCACTCTCTACTCGCCCTAGATCCTTCGCTACGCCCTACGGCTTCGCTCGAGGATGACAGGGCGGATGGGACTCTTTCAATAACGTGTAAAAGATTTTACCGATTTTACCACACCTCCAACCCCGCCTACCCCGGCATTTTCAGAGCTTACGACTTTTGGAAAAAGTTTTCACATTTCTGCCGACTTTTTCATAAAAACGTGTTGACTTTTTCCTTTTACCGTAATATAATTGATGTGTCAGCACAATTTGTTACGGCTTTCGGTACTCTGTGAGCATATTATACTATGGCATTTCGTAATTGTCAACCCCTTTAGTGCCGTTTTTCGTAACTTTGTGGACATTTCACAAAAACACGGGGTAAAAATTATGAATTTGTTTGAAAGAATTGAAGCATTATGCAAGGACCACGGCATAAACATAACCGAGATGTGCCGTCAAACAGGGCTGACAAGAGCCAAGCTGTCCGACCTGAAAATGGGAAGAACGAAGTCTCTGTCTGCGAACACCCTGTCCACCATTGCGGGTTTTTTTGGTGTTTCGGTAGACTATCTGCTCGGAAACGAAGGCAAGGCCGAGCACGTAACGACCGAGCATGACATCAAGGTTGCACTGTTCGGCGGAGCGAGCGAGGTCACAGACGAGATGTGGGCAGAAGTCAAGAGCTTTGTCGAATTTGTAAAACAAAAAAACGGTATCAACTGACCGAGAACAATAATCGGTACAAAAAACCTGGTACAATGTAGATATATACCCTTTGTCCCGGCCAAGGCGGGCAGGGAAGAGCGGCATTTTTCACATCAAACCATAGTCGGGCAGAGCAGAGCAAATACCACCGTCACATACGGCTTTTGGGCACAAATTGACTCTCCCCGTTTGACATATTATAATAAGGAGGAAAAGCATGACATTAGAGGAAAAGCTGGTCGATTACGCACACAGCAACAACACCCAGGTATACGAGCATGAATTACCTAACACCCGCTCGGTATCTCTTAAGCTCGGTGACGGGTATTTTATCGGGATAGACACAAAAGCCCTCTCTGACGCAAACGACCGTGCTGTACATCTCGCACATGAGATAGGACATTGTGAGACGGACGCTTTTTACTGTATTTATTCCCCTCAGGTAACCAGAGAACGCCTGGAGAGAAAGGCAACCGTATGGGCTATCACCCATACAATACCGCTGCACAGGCTAAAGGACGCTATAGCAAGGGGCATTACAGAAGAATGGGAGCTTGCCGAGTATTTCGAGGTGACTGTGGAATTTATGCATGCGGCACTCGAATATTACAAAGAGGGCGAGCTGCACATATATTTTGACTGAGTGCAGCCTGCATCGGTCATTTAATTAAAGGAGAAGAGATCATGAAAGAAACTGCATACATCTGGAAAGACAAAAAACGCACAATATTCGGACTGCCGCTGAGCTTTACCACCTACAAGCTGACAGAAGACAAGCTGCTCATCGAGACAGGCTTTTTGTCAAAGAAAGAGGAGGAGATAAGGCTGTGGAGAATACTGGACCTTACTCTGAACCGACCGCTTGGTCAAAGGCTGTTCGGTGTCGGCAGCATACACCTGTGCACCGCTGACAGATCCACCCCCGAGATAGATATTCAAAAGATCAAAAAGCCAAACGAGATCAAAGATCTGCTCTCTGACATGGTTGAAGCCGAAAGAGACAAAAAACGCGTCACCGCCAGAGAGTTTATGGATGATGACGGCACAGCTGACGGCTGTGACGAACACTGACACAGACACAGATATCATTCATTACATTGGCCTTTCGCGGCATGCTCTCTGATGCCATCGCGACAACTGCAGGTGCTCTGTGCGGTACGTCCACTGTCATGGACGAGGGAGGCACTGTGCTAAGCTCCAACCCCGCTGTCATTCTAGAGGGAGCATCGCGACCGAAGAATCCAAGCGGGAGAGCAAAGTGGCGTCACTCTCTGCTCGCCCTTGGATTCTTCACTCCACTTCGTTCCGTTCGAGAATGACAGGGCGGATGGGACTCTTTCAATAACGTGTGATACCGATTTTACCGTACCTCCATTCCGACTGTCGTGGACGAAGGAGGCTCTGTGCTAAGCTCCCCTCCCGACTGTCATCCTCGAGGGAGCGGAGTATCCGCGACCGAAGGATCTAAGTCGGAGATCATAGTAACGTCACTCGGTCTTTTGCAAAGCTCCCCTCCCGACTGTCATCCTCGAGGGAGCGGAGCATCCGCGACCGAAGGATCTGAGTCGGAGATGATAGTAAGGATTAAATTTATTCGTCACACTCTACACCCGCTTAGATTCTTCACTCCACTGCGTTTCGTTCAAGAATGACAGCGGGGAAGATATTCTGCAAATGCTCAAGTACCGTTTACGACCGCACCCCCACCCCCGCTGTCATCCTCGAGGGAGCGGAGCATCGCGACCGAAGGATCTAAGTCGGAGAGCATAGTAACGTCACTCTCTGCTCGCCCTTGGATAAGTGAGACTCCAAATCTTCGATTTGGCAAGTCGAACTTATGCATGCGAGCGACAGCGAGTCGCTTCCTTCGCTACGCCTTACGGCTACGCTCAAGGATGACAGGGCGGATGTAAGTGCCGCTTACACCGATACTTTTCTTAACTTTTACGACCGCACCCCCACCCGACTGTCATGGACGAAGGAGGGTTTAGCCGACTGAAGGATCTATCCCGCAAAAGTAAACTCACATAACGTCACAATAAAAAAAAGAAGTCGGAGGCCAAGCGGTCTTAGGA
>JAZNOK010000149.1:0-3170 GCA_045580775.1 Eubacteriales bacterium | reverse complement strand
TAAGGAATATCCGAGAGCATTTTTTCAAAGGGAGTAGTCAATGTCTGATATTTAGCAGAAGACATATTATCACCTCATATCGTTATTATTCATCTCTTAAAGTAAAAAATTAAGCGACCCTCCAGGGTCGCTTAATCCTCTTGGTGGAGACAGCAGAACTCGAATCTGCGACCCCTTGCATGTCAAGCAAGTACTCTAACCAACTGAGCTATGCCTCTGTATATGTACCCTCAAGTACCCGTGTATTATACTACACTTTTCTCTCTTTGTCAATAGGCAATTTTTTTATTGTATCGGGCACGGAGAGGATGGCAATGCAGCAAAACCCGGAGGGGAACGAAGATATAGGCGGGGAAAACCCTTTTTAGCTCACGGGGTTCCCCGAACGAGCAATGCTCGTTTGGGGGTTCGCGGACGGGGTTCCCCGAACGAGCAACGCTCGTTTGGGGGTTCGCGGCGGGTTATTCCCCGGACCCCTTTCCTAAAAACTTTTTAATATTTTTATGGGGGTTGTTCGTTGCTATCATCTCCCATGACTTTGCAGTGTGATCAGCACATACCTCCATCCCGACTGTCATCCTCGAGCGTAGCCGTAAGGCGTAGCGAAGGATCTGAGTCGGAGTAGAAAGTGACGCACAAATTTAATCCTTACTATGTGCTCCGACTAGATCCTTCGGTCGCGGTGGCACCGCTCCCTCGAGGATGACAGTCGGGTTGTGGCTTCGATCAGGGACTCGCTCGAGGATGACAGTCGGGTTGTGGCTTCGATCAGGGCCTCCCTCGAGGATGCTCGGCGGATTTTCGCACCTAAACGGTGATGAAGAAAAGCCGCGGAGAGGAAAAAACAACGAGCAATACGAGGGCAACCCCTTGCCTGAGTAGTGCGACTATGTTTTTGACCCGTCCAGTCGGGTTGGGGAGTGCGGCAGTAAATGGTGCTTTAATATGACAGAGCCGCAACCCCGCTGTCATTCTTGAGGGAGGCTCTAGCCGACCGAAGAAAGCGACTCGCTTTCATCTATTTGCTCGGTTATTCATTTTGCAAGCAGCTTTTCTATTGCCGCCTGTGCCATGACAAGCCCTGCGGCGGCGGGAACATAAGATATGCTCGCCGGGACACGTCTGCCGTTTCGGTCTGTATCGGGCAGGATCGGGGTAGCGGGTACTTCCTTTGAATATACGACGCAGAGTTTCTTCACGCCGCGTTTTTTCAGTTCGCTACGCATCACGCGGGCAAGCGGACACACTGAGCTTTTGTATATATCGGTTATCTCAAAGGCATCCGCACGCAGCTTGTTTGCGGCTCCCATGGATGACACTGCATCCACTCCCGCGGCACTCGCTCTGACTGCTATCTCTATCTTGCCTGCGACTGTATCTATGCAGTCACACACCAAATCATACTGAGTAAAATCAAAGCTGTCGGCACTCTCCGGTAAAAAGAACTCATCACGGCACACCACCTCTATATCCGGGTCGATATCTCGGATGCGGGCTTTTGCCGCTTCGACCTTTTTCATTGAAACGGTACTGTGCGTGGCAAACATCTGCCGATTGATATTTGATAAAGCAACCGTATCATGATCGACCAGGCACAGATGCCCTACCCCTGCTCTGGCAAGAGCCTCGGTAAGGTGCCCGCCCACACCGCCTATACCGAATATCAGCACACGTGAGTCTGCCAGCTTCTGCTGTGCCTGCTCTCCTATCAGAGATACTGTGCGTTTTTGCGTTTCTTTCATCTGTTTTCACCTCTTTCTCAATTATACAGCACGGATAAGTTTTTTTCAAGTATTGAAAACACTCCCTCGCTGTGGTAAAATACAAAGGAAGACTAAATCCGAAAAAGGAGAGTATATCTAATGAACGAGTTTGTATGGTACAACCCCACAAAGATCCTCTTTGGCAAAGGGGCTATAGAAAAAATGGCAGGGGAGCTTGCATCTGTCGGCAAAAACATCCTGCTGACCTACGGCGGCGGCTCTATCAAGCGTAACGGTGTATATGACAGCGTAAAGACAATACTGGCAGATCTCAAAAAGAACGTATTTGAGCTTTCCGGTATAATGCCCAACCCCAGAAAAGAGATCGTGTATGAGGGTATCAGAATATGCAAGGAAAACAACATCGACTTTATCCTTGCGGTAGGCGGCGGCTCTGTCATTGACGCATCAAAGGCAATGGCGGCAGGAGCTATGACCGAGCTGGATTTTTGGGATGCATTCTATATGGGAGACCAAGAGCTCACAGCCGCTCTGCCTGTCGGCACGGTGCTCACGCTTCCCGCTACAGGAAGTGAGATGAACTGCGGAGGTGTCGTCACCGACTGGCAAAACAACATAAAAACAGCGTTCGAGCATCCGCTGCTTTTCCCCAGGTTTTCGGTGCTCGATCCTACATACACTTATTCACTGCCCAGAGAACAGATCATATACGGTGCTGTAGATATGTTCTCTCACCTGTTTGAGGTTTATTTCTCTTATCCAAACGACAACAATCTCTCGGATGATCTTGCCGAGGCGATAATGAAAAATATCAAGACCAACCTCGAGATCGCTCTCAAGGATCCCTGCAACTACGAGGCAAGAGCAAATCTCATGTGGGACGGCTCGATGGCTCTCAACGGAATTACCAAGCTCTCAAAAGGCCAGGACTGGGAGACTCACCAGATAGAGCATGCGATGAGTGCCTTCTTCGATATTCCGCACGGAGCAGGTCTGGCTGTGGTACATCCTAACTACATGCGTTACACCTACAAATACGCCGTAGAAAAATACGTCAGATATGCCGTCAATATCTGGGGTGTTGATCCATCCGGCAAGACCGATGATCAGATCGCTATGGAGGGAATCCGTGCAACGCACGACTACTTCCGTCAGATCGGTGCACCCACGACCCTCGGTGAGGTAGGAATCAGCACAGAGGATGCAGACAAGATAGTATCACGCACGTTCCTGCTAAAAGGCGGCTATCACGCTTGCACCGAAGATGATATAAAGAATATCGTACTCATGTGCGACGAGCAATGGTAATAAGAAAGTGCCTGACGGCACTCTGCTACGCTCATAATCGTTTCATTCAAAGTCACAGCCCCGCTGTCATTCTTGAACGAAACGAAGTGTAGTGAAGAATCTGAGCGGGAAGAAACAGTAACGTTTCAAACTACTCGC
>JAZNOK010000148.1:0-4659 GCA_045580775.1 Eubacteriales bacterium | reverse complement strand
GAGCTTGGCAGATTCGGTTGTTTGTTTGAGAGTGCCGTAATACTCACCGTTTGAGGCTGTTGCCGGTTCACCTATTGAGAGATTACCCATTACTGAGAGCGTTCCGTTGTTTACAAGAAACGCTCCGCTGTCTTTGCCTGTTGCGTAATTTTGTACGGTTACATTACCTTCAATCGTATAGTTTCCATCCTCGGGAACGGTGAGAGTTCCCGAGATGTAAACGTTAGCTTTTATGTTGCTTTTCAGAGTAACGCTGTTTGAGATGGTAACGTTCTTGTAATCCGAGCCGTCAGCGAAGGTGGCACCGTTCTTCATGTATATGGAGCTGCCGTCGATCGGGTTTGAGCACAGATCCATGTGCCCATAAAGATCCAGGGATGATTGGAGATAAATACCTGCTTTGTTTTTGACAGTAACGTTATACGCCTTCAGCCCCGTGATATTTTGCAGCTCTGTACCGTTGAATATGACGGTACCTGATGTAATGTTGCATATACCTGCCGACCTTGTGGTAGCAACGGTAAGATCGCCTGAAATGTAGAGCTTGGCAGATTCGGTTGTTTGTTTGAGAGTGCCGTAATACTCACCGTTTGAGGCTGTTGCCGGTTCACCTATTGAGAGATTACCCATTACTGAGAGAGTGCCGTTGTTTACAAGAAACGCTCCGTAGTCTTTGCCTGTTGCGTAATTTTGTACGGTCACATTACCATCGACGGTGTGAGTATCACCCTCCGGTATGGTGAGGGTGCCTTTTACATGCAAATTGGCTCTGATGGCTCCTTTGCATGCATAGATACAGTTTTCTTCAATAGTGTCCGATGCAGGACACAGCCTGGTAGATGACGTGCAGGTGATGCTCGGAATACGTTTGATAGATCTGACATCGTCCTGTTCTATATCGTATTTTACACCTGAGACATACAATTTGTAGCAATAACCTCTGGCAAAGATTATTTCTTGTTCAAGGTCGTTTTTGTTCGAGTCGAGTGTAAGCTTCTTTGAAGCTTCAAGTGCTGCGTAGGTAGTGTCGTAGTAAGCCTGCACTATTATTTCATAGGATAGAATGTCCGAGTAGGAAAAACTACTGCCAAAGTCCTCGATCTTTGTATTGATCAGCTCCCATAGGTTATTTGTGAAGTCCCACAGAACCACCTGTACCGTAAGGTCGTCTATTCCGGGAACGTCCATTATAACGTCAAATACCACATCTGCCGCAATACTCAGGCAAGAGCTGACTATGCTGTACAGCCCACCGATGTCTCCAAGCACTGCTGAAGATAGCTTTTCTATTACTTTATCGGTGATCTCAGTCAGAGCTTTTTCTTTGAGATAGTAGTCAACGAAATATTTGAGAAAGCCGCCCTCCATAGTGTTTCTGAACTTTGACAGACCCACGTACATTGCCGCATCTTCCGGCAGCTCGGAGAGCAGCGTGTCTATCGCATCCATTCTCACATCTTCAAACATGATGCCCATTGCAATTGCCTGAGCAGCTCCTAGGGCGTCGGCGGCATTGCCTGCATATTTTGAATACTTCTCGGGGTCCTTTATAACCTCGCTGAGAACCGACGATACCTTTGATGAGGGAACTTTTTTTAGGATCGAGCTCTGCGAAAGACGCCCGAGAACCAGAGAATAGATTTCTGTTTGAGACAAAGACTCCGTGTTATACTCTTTTTGAATATCCTTTATCAGAGAGAATATTTTCTTGATACCTGACGCAACTTTTTCTCCTGTTCCGAGCAGCTGCGTGTCTTTTCCTTCGGGTGTCAGAAGAGTCTGAGCAAAGGTCTGGCTTGCTTTGTCCAGTGCTTTTTCGTATGTATAGTCTGTACTTCCGTTGGCATCGGAGACGAGCTGTATCCATTCGCGGAGATTTGTGCTCTTTTTGATGCCTTCCTTTATGGCGGTAAATACAAATTTATCGCTGTCTACGTACTCGTTGTAGATCTTGGTAAGAATAGCATCGGTGTATTTTGTGTATATCTGAATGTCGCGGCTCTTGAGATACTTTGTATCATATCCGTAGAAAAGATCGGAATAGTATATGTAGTCATCGTCTGACGTTTGTGCATTTATAATTGCCGCTCCTGCTGAGAAAAACAGCAGTATTGACATTACAAGTAATGATAAAAAACGAATGAGCTTCTTCATATAGTCTCCTTTTGCGTATGTACAAGCTGCCCTGTGCATACTGTATTGTCATTGTTTAGAATTCTTACTCTGTGTATCTCACCGTGCATATTTCGGTCTGTGGATACTTTTACCTCAATGAAATTAGCTGTATGTCCTTTCATGCATCCATCCTCATAGGTTTCAAACAGCACATCTGTCTCTGATCCTACAGGCAAAAGTTCCGCTCTTACACGGTCGGCTATCATATCACGAAGCTCAGACAGCTCCCGTACACGGCGGTGTTTTTCATGCTCGGGTATCTGACCGCCGTATTCAGCGGCAGGAGTACCGTGCCTTTTTGAATAAGGAAATATATGCATGAAAAGGAATTTTGCTTCTTTTGCGAATTCACACGTCTGACTAAACTCCGCATCCGATTCAGAGGGAAAACCGACCATCATATCGGTAGTGAAAGACGCTTTCGGTATATGCTCTCTTATGAGCTGTATCTTTTTCATTGCCTGAGGTGCGTTGTATTTTCGCTTCATCCTGGCAAGGACAGAGGATGCTCCGCTCTGCATCGAGAGGTGGAAATGAGGTGCGAGCTTTGGTACTTTTGCTGCTCTTTTTACAAAATCTTCGGTAATAGATGATGGGTCAAGCGAGCCGAGCCTTATTCTTTTTATACCGTCTATGTTTGCTATCATTTCTATAATGTCTATCAAACTGACCCCGACAAGGTCGCGTCCGTATGAGGCAGTTTCGATACCTGTCAGCACTACTTCCTGCACTCCGCTCTCCGCCAGTCCTCTTACCTCTGACAGAATGTCTGCAGGCTCTTTTGAACGGATCTTGCCTCTGGCGAAAGGAATGATACAGTAGGTACATCTTGACTCGCATCCGTCCTCGATCTTGACATATACGCGGGTTCTCGGAGCTTTGTGTATGCACATAGGCTCGAAAGGACATTTTTCTATATCGGTCACATCGAGCACAGGGGCAGGGGAGTTCTTTTTTTCGAGAAGCTGCAGAGCCATTTTTGGTATTTTGTTTTTATTGTAGTTTCCGCTGATGTACTCTACACCTTCTATCTTTGCCACTTCTTCTGCCGATACCTGTGAATAGCATCCGCATACCATGACCACTCCGCCACGCTTTGCCGCTCGGCGTATGATCTGCCTGCATTTCCTGTCGCTTTCTGCGGTGACGGTACAGGTATTGATCACATATACATCGCATTCACACTCAAACGGCAGCACAGAGAACCCCAAGGCTTCAAAGCCCTCGGTTATTGCAATGCTTTCGTATTGGCTGACTTTGCAACCGAGTGTGTATATTCCTACTGTGTATGCCATGATATGCCTCCGTGATTTTTTATGATATATTGTACCATACACCGAGAGTAAAAGTAAATACATTATCAAAAACTATTGATTATATCTGCCGATTTTGGTATAATCTGTTCGATTATAGCACACGGAGGGATTATGCGAATACTCGAGGTTAACACAAACGATGCAGGGCAGCGTCTGGACAAGTTTCTGTCAAAAAGCCTGTGCGGGATGCCAAGCTCTCTTATGTACAAGCTGATAAGAACCAAAAAGATCAAGGTGAACCGCAAACGTGCAGAGCCTAAACAAATGCTCTCTGTTGGGGATACGGTACAGTGCTTTGTCTCGGAGGAGTTTTTTTCTGAGGAGAAGGGACATGATGCTCTGTATTCGGTAAAGCCGAATATTGATATCCTCTATGAGGATGAGGATATAATACTATTAAATAAACCCGCAGGAGTGCTATGCCATGAGGATACAGCAGGCAACACAAATACGCTGATATTCCATGTTCAGGCGTATCTTGCACAGTCAGGAGAATATGATCCCACCTCGGAGCTTTCGTTTGCCCCTGCACTGTGTAACCGAATAGACAGGAACACATCCGGTATAGTTATCGCTGCCAAGAATGCCGCCGCCCTTCGCGACATGAATGACCGTATCAAATGCGGTGAACTAACAAAAAAATACCTTTGTGCGGTACACGGATCACCAAAAAAGCCGGAGGGCGTGGAGGAAGCGTATCTATTTAAGGATGCTAAGACCAACACAGTAAAGATTTATAGCGAGAAAAACAAACCGCGTGGTGCAAAAAAGATAAAAACCGGCTACAGACTCATCGCACAAAAAGACGGCATTTCGCTTCTGGAGGTCAGGCTTTATACAGGCAGAACACATCAGATACGTGCCCACATGGAATATCTCGGAATGCCTCTTGTCGGTGAGGGAAAGTACGGTCAAAACAACCTTGACCGAGAAAAAGGTTACAGGCATCAGGCTCTCTGTTCGTATTCAGTGACGTTTGATTTTGAAAAAAAGGGAAGTGTCCTTGACCGTCTCTGTGCAAAGACGGTTCGCATATCCCCTGATAAGATATTTTTTGTTACCGAACTTTTTGGCAGTATCAAAGTATGATGATACCCGAAAAAAGAAGGAGAAGCTTCCCCTGTGGGGGAGAGCTTCTCCTTCTTTTTCTTTGGTATGTGAATGATGA